>DAINOF010000024.1:0-17628 GCA_036735505.1 Paracoccaceae bacterium | reverse complement strand
GCGTTCTCGCAGAACCTGCTCAAGGACGAGGCCGAGTGGTTCATGGACCTCGCCGAGGCGGACCTTGAGGGGCTGCCGGGCTTCGTCGTGGCGGCCGCGCGGGCGGCGGGAGAGGAAAAGGGGCGGCCCGGGCCTGTCGTCACCACGTCCCGCTCGCTGATCGTGCCGTTCCTCCAGTTCTCGCCGCGGCGCGACCTGCGCGAGCGCGCGTACGAGGCCTGGACCTCGCGCGGTGCGCGCGGGGGCGAGACGGACAACCGGAAGGTCGCCGCGGAGATCCTTGCGTTGCGGGCAGAGCGGGCGACGCTTCTGGGGTACCCGGGTTTTGCGGCCTACAAGCTCGAGACCGAGATGGCCAAGACGCCCGGGGCCGTGCGCGACCTTCTGATGCGGGTCTGGACCCCGGCGCGGGCGCGGGCCGAGGCCGATGCCGCCATTCTGGAACGCATGATGCATGCGGACGGGGTCAACGGGCGGCTCGAGCCCTGGGACTGGCACTACTACGCCGACAAGCGGCGGCAGGCCGAGCATGACCTCGACGAGGCCGAGCTCAAGCCCTTCCTCCAGCTCGACCGGATGATCGAGGCGGCGTTCGACTGCGCGACCCGGCTCTTCGGGCTGAGGTTCGCGCCGGTCGATGTGCCGCTCTACCATCCGGACTGCCGCGCCTGGGAGGTGACGCGGAACGGGGCGCACATGGCCCTGTTCGTGGGCGACTACTTCGCGCGCGGATCCAAGCGGTCGGGGGCCTGGTGCTCGGCCATGCGCTCGCAGCGGAAGCTCGGCGGCGACGTCAGGCCCATCGTGCTGAACGTGTGCAACTTCGCGCGTCCCGCGAAGGGCGAGCCCGCGCTTCTGTCCTGGGACGACGCGCGGACGCTGTTCCACGAGTTCGGCCACGCGCTGCACCAGATGCTGTCCGACGTGACCTACGAGTCGATCTCGGGCACCAGCGTGGCGCGCGACTTCGTGGAGCTGCCCTCGCAGCTTTACGAGCACTGGCTCGAGGTGCCCGAGGTGCTGGGGCACTACGCGACCCACGCCCAGACCGGGGCGGCGATGCCGAAGGACCTGCTCGACCGGCTGCTCGCCGCCTCGACCTACGACATGGGGTTCCAGACGGTGGAATACGTGGCCTCGGCGCTGGTCGATCTGGCCTTCCACGAGGGGGCTGCGCCCGAGGATCCGATGGCGACGCAGGCCGAGGTGCTGGACGGGCTGGGCATGCCGCACGCGATCCGGATGCGGCACGCCACCCCTCATTTCGCCCATGTCTTCGCGGGCGACGGCTATTCGGCGGGCTACTACAGCTACATGTGGTCCGAGGTCATGGACGCCGACGCCTTCGCAGCCTTCGAGGAGGCGGGCGGCGCCTTCGATCCCGAGACCGCCGCGAAGCTTGAACGCTTCATCCTGTCTGCCGGCGGGTCGGCCGAGGCGGATGCGCTCTACACCGCGTTCCGGGGCCGGATGCCGGGGGTCGAGGCGCTGCTCAAGGGGCGCGGGCTTCTCGACGCGGCCTAGCGCCCCGACTGGCGGCCAGAGCGGGCGAGGTCGAGGACAAGGCGCATCTCGTCGGCGATGGCGCCCTCGATGGCGAGACCGGGGTCGGGGACGGCGCCCGGGTCTTCCTGATGCAGCTCGAGGTGCCGCCGGTCCTTGAGCTCTTCCATGATCTCGGGGCCGCCCCGGCCGGCGGCGAGCATCGCCAGAATCCGGGCGAGGATGTTGCGGTGCGCGAGGATCCGGCCCTCCAGCGTCTCGGGCGTCTCGGTCATGGTCCCTCCCTCGTCGGTCCTGCCCGGAACGCCTGACGATCCTGGGTGTTCCTTCCCGAGACCAACGACAGGAGGCGACACGATGCGACGCAACATGGCGGCAGCCGGCCTCGCCGCAGCCGGGGCCCTGCTGGGCGGGGCGTTCCTGCTTCTCACCGGCCGCGATCCGCGGATGCCGCGCCTTGCGCGGCAAAGCGTCGGGCGGCCCGAGCGGCGTCCGCCCGACGCGCCGGGCCGGGTCCGGTCGCACAAGCGGGTGCGGCAGGCGGGCCCCCGGCAGATGCAGGACCCGCCCGAGGGCTGGGACCGCGTGGACGAAACCTCGGACGCGAGCTTCCCGGCGAGCGATCCGCCGTCGACCTACTGACGCGAAGGGTCCTCGGGGTGCGGCACGACGCCCACCGGGTCCTTGTGGATGATGACGTCGGCCTGGGGAAACTCGTTCAGGATGGCGCGGCGCAGGGCCGCGCCGATGGCGTGGGCGTCCTCGAGCGTCTGAGTGCCGTCGAGCTCGATGTGCAGGTTGACGAAGATGCGGCTGCCCGCGGTGCGCGTCTTGAGGTCATGGTGGCCGTGGACGCCGGGCCAGGTGTCGGCGATGTCGGCGATCCGCGCGATCATCGCCGGGTCGGCGCGCCGGTCCATCAGCGCGTCGAACGCCCCCTTGCCGATGCGGAGCGCGCCGATCGCGAGCATCGCTGCCGCGCCGAGCGCCACGACGCTGTCGATCTGCGCGAGCCCGAAGCGGGCAGAGGCCCAGAGCGAGACGATCGCACCGATGTTGGGCAGGAGATCGCCGAGGTAGTGGAGCGAATCGGCCCGCACGACGCGGTTGCCCGTCAGCCGCGCCACGCGCCGCTGCCAGAGGACCAGGCCGAGCGTCAGGACGATCGACACAGACATGACGAGGATGCCGAGCCGTTCGGAGGCAAGCGCGGCGGGTGCGCCGGACGCAAGCCGCGCCGCCGCCGCCCAGGCGATCACACCGGCCGATATCAGGATGAAGACCGATTGCCCGAGCGCCGCGAGGTCCTCGGCCGAGGAATGGCCGAAGGCGTGGTCCTCGTCGGGCGGCCGCGCGGCATAGAGGATGGCGGCGAGCGCGCCGAGCGACACCATCAGGTCCATCGCGCTGTCGGCGAGGCTCGCCGCCACCGACAGCGCGCCGGTGGTCCCGAGCGCCCAGAGCTTGAGCGCAACGAGGATGGCGGCCACGGTGATCGAGGCGATCCCGGCGGAGAGGTTGAGGCGGTTGGCCGTCATCGGGATCCCGTTCCTGCGCCCGGTATGGATCCTAGCGCAGCGGTGCCCGGCGCGGAACCGCCCGTCAGTCGCGGATCTCGTCCGGTGCCACGCCCCAGACGGCGTGCTTCGGCACCCAGCCGCGATATCCGCTCGCGCCGACGCGGCACCAATCCGGCTGGCAGGGACCGAGCGCGGCGATGACGCCCGCCTCGGCCCGGGCGGCCACGGGCGCGTCCGGAGCCGGCTTGAGGCGGAGCGCGGCCATGTCCTCCTCGACGATCACCGTTCGCACGCCCGACAGGAGCGAGTGGTGGATCCACCCGCCCTGCCCGTCGCGGTCACGCACGCGCCGCCAGTGCCCGTATTCGTCGATGACCTCGAGCGGCATGTCGCGCCGGGTGAAGACCCAGTCGATCCGGTGCGACAGGGACGGCCCGCGCCGAACGTTGCCCTCGGACGCCTTGAGCGAGACGTAACGCGGGATTGGCAGGTTCGTCACCTTGCCGCGTTCCCCGGCGACAGCCGCATGGGCCAGCGCCAGCAGAAGCGCCACGACGACGGGAATGGCCCAACGAGGTCTCTGTGTCATTGTCCGCAAGTCTGTCCTGCTCGTGCCTGGTCGGGCCGGACCGGGTTCGCGCGGGAGGTTGTCGCCTCCCTTGTGCCCGGGTTCTTTCCTTGCCACCTTGCCACCCAGCGCGCGCGAAGGAAAGAACCGAGGGGGGGCGATGGCCGCTGAGCGTCTGAGTGTTGTCGTCACGCGACGGTTGCCCGAGCCGGTCGAGACCCGCATGACCGAGCTGTTCGACGTGCGGCTCAGGGACGAGGACACGCGGTTGTCGCGCGACGACCTGGCCCAGGCCATTAAGGGGGCGGACGTTCTTGTCCCCTGCGTCACCGACCAGATCGATTCGGCGCTGCTGGCCGCCGCCGGTGACCGGCTCAGGCTCATCGCGAACTACGGCGCGGGGGTCGATCACATCGACGTCGCCACCGCCCGGCAGCGCGGCATCCTCGTGTCGAACACGCCGGGCGTCGTCACCGAGGACACGGCCGACATGACCCTCGCGCTGATCCTCGCGGTGATCCGGCGCATCCCCGAGGGACTCGCCGTGATGCAGGCAGGACGCTGGGGCGGCTGGGCGCCCACGGCCTTCATGGGCGGGCGCGTGGGCGGCAAGCGGCTCGGCATCCTCGGGATGGGCCGGATCGGCCAGGCCGTCGCGCGGCGGGCGCGCGCCTTCGGGATGCAGGTGCACTACCACAATCGCCGGCGGCTGCGCCCCGAGGTCGAGGCCGATCTCGAGGCGACGTGGTGGGAGAGCCTCGACCAGATGGTCAGCCGGATGGACATCCTGTCGATCAACTGCCCGCACACGCCCTCGACCTTCCACCTGATGAACGCGCGGCGGCTGAAGCTGATGAAGCCCTCGGCCGTCATCGTGAACACCTCGCGCGGCGAGGTGATCGACGAGAACGCGCTGACGCGGATGCTGCGCGCGGGCGAGATCCTGGGCGCGGGGCTCGACGTGTTCGAGCGCGGCCACGAGATCAACCCGCGCCTGCGGGAACTCCCCAACGTCGTGCTCCTGCCGCACATGGGATCGGCCACGGTGGAGGGCCGGATCGAGATGGGCGAGAAGGTCATCATCAACATCAAGACCTTCGCCGACGGGCACCGTCCGCCGGATCTCGTCGTGCCGTCGATGGCCTGAGACGCGGAGCCGCCGGCGCCCTCCCGCGCCCGTGGGAGAAAGCCGCGACTCGTGCTAGCCTTCCGCCACTCGGGAGGACCACATCATGACATCCACGACCGTTCTCGTCGGCACGACGAAGGGCGCGTTCCTTCTGCGGTCGGAAGACCGGGGGACATGGACGCTGCGCGGCCCGCTCTGCGACGGCTGGCCCATCAACCACATGATCGGCGACGCGGACGGCGGCACGCTCTGGGCCGCCGGCGGGGGCGAGTTCCCAGGTGCGGGCGTCTGGCGGTCCCGGGACGGCGGCGAGACCTGGACGCTGGCGAAGCTGTCCAACGGCATGATGGACGGGATGCTGGCGGGCAACGCCGAGATGCGCGCCTATCTCGGGCGCGAGCCCGACCCGCCCGCACCCTTCACGGGCGAGGTCGAGGCGCTGTGGTCGCTCGGGCTGTCGGGCGGGACGCTTTATGCCGGGGGAAAGCCCGGCGTGCTTTACGCCAGCCGCGATCGTGGGGAGACTTGGGAGAAGGTCGAGGGGCTGAGCAGCCATCCCTCCCGGCCCGACTGGGAGCCGGGCGGCGCGGGGCTGGTCCTCCATTCCATCGTGGCGGATCCCGGGGATTCGCGGAAGCTCTGGGTCGGGATCTCGGCCGCGGGCGTCTTCGCGACCGAGGACGGCGGGCAGAGCTGGGACCGCCGGAACCGCCGCGACAATGCGGAAGCGGCGCCGCCGCCCGCCGCCCATGGCCATGACCACGGGGCCGAGGTGGGGCTCTGCGTCCACAATTTCGTGCGGGCGCGGGGCGGGGCCGCGCGCGACCTTCTCTACCAGCAGAACCACCACGGCGTCTTCCGCAGCCGGGACGGCGGGCGCAACTGGCGCGAGATCGGCGCGGGGCTGCCCTCGACCTTCGGCTTCCCGATCGCCGTGCATCCGCGCGACCCCGACACGGTCTGGGTCCTGCCGCTCAACGGCGATGTCGAGGGGCGCTTCCCGCCCGGCGCATCGGCGGCGGTCTGGAAGTCCTCGGACGGCGGCGAAAGCTGGGCGGCGCGGCAGGAGGGGCTGCCCGAGCGCGACTGCTTCTTCACCGTGCTCCGACAGTCGATGGCGACGGATGGGGGAGACCCGGTGGGGCTTTACTTCGGCACCAACAGCGGGTCGGTCTTCGCGAGCCGCGACGAGGGCGAGACCTGGAGCGAGATCGCGCGCCACCTGCCCACGGTCCTGTCGGTCGAAACGGTCGCGGGTCCGTGACGGATGGGCGCAGCGGCGGCCCTTGAGACCGCCGCGGTGCCTTCTATCTGGCTGCGCATGACCGACAAGCCCACCGTCATCTACAACGGCGCCTGCCCGATCTGCGCGCGCGAGATCGGCGTCTATCGCGCCCGCTCGGGTCCCGACGGGTGCTTGCGCTTCCTCGACCTCAACGACACCGACCTTGCCGCCCTGGGCCTCGACCGAGAGACGGCGGCGCGCCGGCTGCATGTGGTGGAGGACGGGCGGCTTCTGTCGGGGGTGGACGCCTTCCTGTGGCTCTGGAAGGCGACGCCCGGCTTTGGCTGGCTCGCCCGGATCGTCGGCCTGCCGGGTCTGCGGCAGGCCGCGGGCGCGGTGTACGAAGGCCTGCTCGCGCCGGCCCTCTACGCGATGCACCGAAGGCGGGAGGCCCGCCGGGCCTCGGCGCGCGGCTAGCGCTCGCCGACCAGCGTGCCGCTGTAGGTCGTCGTGGGCGTGGAATGCACCACGGCGCCATTGATCGCGCGAGCGTCGCTGCCGGCGAAGTTGCCCGCGAAGGCGCCCGAATGCGTTTCCGGCACCCCGTTGGTGACGAGAGTTCCGTTGACCCCGCCCGGCGCGCCGAAGGCTCCGCCCTGGAAGGTGTTGCCGCTGATGATCCCGGTCATTGCCAGTTCGCCCGCGATCGTGGTCGCGGGGTCGGCCGAACGGAAGTTGTAGAGGCGGCCGCTCACGTCGGCTGCGGTGAAGTCGGCCGTCATCTGCACGCGCGATACCCGCGTCGGGTTCGCCCGGACCGCGAAGGGATCCGTCGTCAGGTTGCTGTAGACCGCGCTGCCGGTGTAGGTGGCCGATCCGGCCACAGGCATCTCCGCTATGGTGGTGGGCGGGAACGGGTCGTCATAGAGCGCGAAGGTGTCCGAGAAGTCGCTCTGGATCTGGCCGAAGGTGGCGTCCGGCCCGTCGAGATCCGGCGGCGGCGGCGTCGACGGCACGACGACGGTGCCGCCCCCGTCGCCGCCGCCGCACCCGGCAAGCGCCACAGCCAGGACCACAGCCGTCATCGCATGTCTCATGGGGTTCCCTCCCGCTGGGCCACTGGTCCGACAGCCAAGCGGCGACCGATGTGCGGCCGCCGCTTCTGTCTTGCTCGAGGCATCCGCCACGTCAGGCCGTCCGGCGACGCTTGACCGCCGCGAGGCCGCCGAGCGCGCCGAGAAGCAGCAGGCCCGCCGCCGGAACCGGGACGACCGCCGCGAAATCGGCGCTTCCGGCCGCGACCGTGTTCGCTCCGCCCGTGTGCTGCAGCGCGTGCGTGATCCAGAAGTTGCTCAGGTCGAGGTTGGCCATCGACCGCACGGCGACCGGGGTCACCACCCCCTCCGCCGTCGTGTCGAGCACGAGGACGGCCGTGTCGCTCGTGTCGTAGGCGCTCGCGCCGACGTAGCTCTGGATCAGCCAGTCGGACTGAAGCGCATCGTTCGCCGTCGCCGTGAACACGCCTGGAAGCGTCTGCCCGCCGGGATTGTCGAACTCGGCCGTCACCTCGACAAGGATCGTCGCCGCGGCGTTGTGGTCCACCGTCATGTTGGCGAGAAGCTGGTTGAACGGCGGGGCAAGCTTCTGCGTGGCCGAGACCAGCACAAGGTCGAAGCCCGAGATCGTGGTGTCGGACACGACAAGGCTGCCGTCGCCGTCTTCGTCCGAGTACGTGCCGTCCGCGCCGCCGTTGATGCGCATCTGGAGACTTGCTGCGCTTGCGGTCAGCGGGATGAGCGCGACAAGCACGCCCGCGAAAAGATGAATTGGACGCATGGTGAAATCCCTTCAGAACACCTCGATGGCCGTTCAATCATCGGCGCGGGAAGATGTTCCGAGAAAATTCGCGTGTGCGCAGGGCGATCAGGCCCAGGGGCCGGCGCGCCGGGCGGGTCCGGCCATCGACCGGTCTGCCATCTCCTCAAGTCTCGCGATGCGGGTCTCGGTCGAGGGATGGGTCGAGAACAGCCTGTCGTGCGAGAAGGCATGAAGCGGATTGACTATGAACATGTGCGCGGTCGCCGGGTTCCGTTCGGCCGAGTTCATGTCGATGCGCGCAGCGGCGCGCTGGATCTTGGCCAGCGCCGAGGCGAGCCAGAGCGGCTGGCGGCAGATTTCGGCGCCGATGCGGTCGGCCTCGTATTCCCGCGTGCGCGAGATCGCCATCTGCACGATGCCGGCGGCGATGGGCGCGAGGATGATCGCGGCCAGAAGCCCCACGACGCCCAGCGGGTTGTCGCGGTTGCCGCGGAAGAAGAAGGCGAACTGCGTGAGGATGCCAAGCGCGCCCGCGAGCGTCGCGGTGATCGTCATGATGAGCGTGTCGCGGTTCTTGATGTGGGCAAGCTCGTGCGCCATCACGCCCGCGATCTCCTCCTGGCTCAGCGACCGCAGCAGGCCGCGCGTCGCGGCGACGGCAGCGTTCTCGGGGTTGCGGCCGGTGGCAAAGGCGTTGGGCTGGTCGGTCTCGATGATGTAGACGCGTGGCATCGGCATGTCGGCGTTGCGGGCGAGCCCCGCCACCATCCGCACGAGGTCGGGCGCCGTGCGCTCGTTCACCTCGACCGCGTTGTGCATCCGCAGGACCATCCGGTCCGACGAATACCAGGCGAAGACGTTCATGCCGGCGGCGATGAGAAGCGCGATGATCAGCCCGCCCTCGCCGCCGATCATCAGGCCGACCGCGCCGAAGAGCGCCGTCATCGCGGCGAGAAGGACGGCGGTGCGGGCGGTGGCCATGGGCGATCTCCGTCTGACGTGCCTCAAGGATATGGGAAGCGGTCGGGCGTTGGGAAGGGCGTCGTTTTCCTGCGCCGAGGCGTCGGCCCTGCCTCGACCGAAGGCTGTGTCCCGCCGTAGGAGAAGGAGGTGGAGAAGCGGAGGGCGGGCCATGAAAAGCCAAGTGCGGGCACTGGTCGTGGGCGGCGGCGCGGTGGGAACGGGGATCGCCTATCACCTCGCGCGCGCGGGCTGGGAGACGATGCTCCTCGAGCGCGACGAGCTGACGTCGGGCTCCACCTGGCATGCGGCGGGGCTCCTGCCGCTCTTCAACATGGGCTATGCCACCTCCCACATCCACGACTATTCGGTGCGGTTCTACAAGGGGCTCGAGGCCGAGACCGGGCTGAACCCGGGCTTCGCGGTCGTGGGCAACCTGCGGATGGCGCAGACGGACGCGCGGATGGACGAGTACCGGCTTTATTCCGCCACCGCCGAGACGGTGGGGATCGAGCACGTGTTCCTGACGCCCGCCCAGATCAAGGCGCGCTGGCCGCTGGTGCGGACCGAGGATCTGAAGGGCGCGCTGTTCCACCCCGGGGACGGCTACATCAACCCGGCCGACGTCACGCAGGCGATGGCCAAGGGCGCCCGCCAGCGGGGGGTGGAGATCGTTCGGCGCGTGCAGGTCGACGGCTATCGCTGGACGGGGACCGAGTGGGTGGTGTCCTGCGTGCGGATGGAGGAGAAGGGCGGCAACCTCGTGCCCTCCGACGAGCGGTTCGAGATCACGGCCGAGCATGTCGTCACCGCGACCGGCAACCACGCCCAGCGTACCGCCCGGCTTCTGGGGATAAGGACGCCCGCGATCCCGGTCGAGCACCAGTATATCGTGACCGAGCCCGACCCGGCGCTTCAGGCCTGGCGCAAGGAGAACGGCGAGCATCCGGTCCTGCGGGACGCGGACGCCAAGTGGTATGTGCGCGAGGAACGGGGCGGGTGGATCCTCGGGCCCTACGAGCACGGCGCCCCCGCGCGGTTCCTCTACGAGGTTCCGGAGTCGTTCCGGGCCGACCTCTTCCCGCTCGACCTCGAGCGGATCGAGGCGGAATACATGTCGATGATCCACCGGATCCCGTCGTCCGAGCAGGTGGGCCTCAAGGACGATTTCAACGGACCCATCTGCTACACGCCCGACGGAAACCCGCTGGTCGGTCCCGCGCCGGGCCTGCGCAACATGTGGCTGGCGGAAGGGTTTTCCTTCGGGATCACCGCCGCCGGGGGGACCGGGCATTACCTCGCGCAGATGATGGTGGAGGGCGAGGCCGAGATCGACATGGCGAGCCTCGATCCGCGCCGCTTCGGGTCGGACTGGATGACAACCGAGTATGCCGCGCGGAAGAACGAGGAATGCTACGCGCATGTCTTCATCCTCCACCACCCCGACGAGGAACGCGAGGCCTGCCGCCCCCTGCGCACCGCGCCCGCCTACGACCGGCATAAGGCGCTCGGCGCGCAGTTCGGGCAGGTGAACGGCTGGGAACGGCCGATCTACTACGGACCCGTGGGCGCGGCGCCAGAGTACGATCACCACGCGCGCAGCTTCCGCCGCGGCGGCTGGTGGGAGCATGCGGTGGCCGAGGCGTGCGCCATCCGCGAGTCGGCCGGGCTGATCGACGCCACCGCCTTCGCCAAGCATGTCGTCCATGGCCCCGGGGCTGCCGCCTTCCTCGACTGGTTCACGACGAACCGGCTGCCGAGGCCCGGGCGGATCAACCTCACCTACGCGCTGACCGGCGCGGGCACGGTGCGAAGCGAATACACCATCTTGCGCGAGGCCGAGGATCGCTTCGTCCTGATCTCGGCCGGGGCCTGGCATGCCTATGACCGCGACCACCTGCTGAAGGCGGTCGAGGACAGGGAGCCCGCGTTCGGGCGCATCAACGTCGAGGACTGGACCACGCGGCAGGGGGTCTTCGCGCTGGCCGGGCCGAGGGCGCGGGAGATCCTCGCGCGGCTGGTGCGGGATGCAGAGCCGGAGACCGCTCTGTCGAACCGCCGCTTCCCCTGGCTGTCGCTCAGGCGGCTCGAACTCGGGATGTGTCCGGTGACGGCGGTGCGGGTGGCCTATACGGGCGAGCTCGGCTGGGAGCTGCACCATCCGATCGAGATGCAGACCTACCTCTGGGACCGGCTGATGGAGGCCGGCACGCCCGTGGGCCTGAAGCCCGTGGGCGCGCGGGCGCAGAACTGGCTGCGGCAGGAGAAGAGCTACCGCGCCTTCGGGACCGAGCTCGGCCGGGACGCCACGCCGCTCGAAGCCGGGCTCGAGCGGTTCGTGGACATGGAGAAGGACTTCCACGGCAAGGCGCGGATGCTCGCGACCGGGGTGCGGTCGCGCTGCGTCACGGTGCTGATCGACGGACCCGACGATGCCGACCCCTGGGGGCGCGAGGGCCTGTTCGTGCAGGGCCGGAAGGTCGGGCGGCTGACCTCGGGCGGCTGGTCGGTGGCCTTCGGCAAATCCATCGGCATGGGCTATGTGGCGCCCGCGCTCGCGGCGCCCGGGACGGCGCTCGAGGTGCGGATGGGAGGCCGGCTCTGGCCTGCGGTCGTGACGGTGGACAGCCCCTGGGACCCGGAGAACCGGCGCATCCGGGAGGACGGATAGCGCGGCCGCAATCCCGCCCCGAACAGGCGCGACGCCGAAACCTTTCGCGCCGGCCCGGGCCGACTGTCCGGTGCCCGAGAACGATTCCCGGGGGTCGCGGCGGTCGAAATCGGGCGAAATGGGGCGTTGGCACCCGCCGTACGCCCGCGGCGCACTCAGCCGAGTGCTCGGCGGTGGGCGTTAACGCGTTGACAACACTTATCTTCCAGTATGAGTCGGACCGGATGCCGCGCCGCTATGGAGCGCCCTGCCGGTTCCACGTCATCACCGTATTCGTGACACATTTTTCCACAAGTCTCGCCGAAAGGTTAACGCCCGGAGCGCGTCCATGAACGCCATATCCAGGATCAGGAGTTCGACCCTTGCGACCGGCCTCGCCGGCACCGCCAACGTGCGCACGCCCTGCGGCGCGCGCCATGTGGCCAACCTCAGGCCGGGCGATCTCGTCGTGACGCGGGACCACGGGCTCAGGCCCGTGCGGCTCGTCTGGGCGCGCACGGTGACGGAGGCGGACATGGCGGCGGATCCCTCGCTGGCGCCGGTCTGCCTCCGTCCCCGGGCGATCGGGCCGATGATGCCGCAGCGCGACCTCCTCGTCGGGGGCGACCACCGGCTCCTGATCCCCGGCTACCGCCTGGCGGACCGGCCCGATGCGGCCGCCGCGCTGATCCCGGCGCGGGACATCGCGGGAACCTCGGACGCGGCCTTCGCGGACCGGATGCGCGGCGAGATGACGTTCTACAATGTCCTCTTCGACAAGCAGGAGATCTTCGCGGCGAACGGGCTGCCGGTCGAGAGCTTCCACATCGCCGAAGAGACGCTGGGGCTGGTCCCCGCGCCCGTGCGGGCCGGCATCCTGGCGGCCTTCCCCGACCTTGCGGGCCAGGCCGAGGCGCATGCCCCGCTCGGCTATCCCGTGGCGGGCCGCGAGAGCTACCTGCCGGAATACGCCTGACCGGGCCGCGTCCCGCGGCTGACGCGTCACCCTCCTGCCTGCCGTGACGACGGCCAGGGGAGGACCACCTCGGCTTCATCTTGGCGAAAATACTCTCGGGGGAGCGCGAGGGGGCAGACGGCCCCCTCGCTCCCCGGCCGGGGCCGCAGGCGGTCTGCCGGCAGGCCCGCGGCCCTGGCGGAACCTGTCCGGCGCCAGTGCCGCCACGATCCCGGCCGGCAGGTCCGGCTGCGCCCCCGCGACCTGTGCGGCAAGGAGAGCCGAGGCCGCGGGCGCGGTCTGGAAGCCGTAGCCGCCCTGTCCCGCGCACCAGACGAAACCCGCATCGAGCGGGTCGGGGCCGAGGACGAGGCAGCGGTCGCGGGCGAAGGTCCTGAGCCCCGCCCAGGATGTCTCGACCCGGGTGACGGGTTCGGTCATGCGCGCTTCGTAGCGCGCGATCCCTTCGGCCAGCACCATGTCGCAGGCCCAGGCGTCGTGCGGTTCCGCGGGGTCCTCCTCGGCCGGCGAGACGAGGAGCTTGCCGGCGTCGGGCTTGGCGTACCAGCTTTCGCCCGTGCCGAAGATCATGGGCCAGCGCGACAGGTCGTGGCCGCCGGGCGCCGGGATCCGGGCCATCGAGCGGCGGAAAGGCGTGAGGCCGAGGGGCGCTATGCCGGCCATGGCCGCGACCCGGTCGGCCCAGGCGCCCGCGGCGTTCACGAGGACGCGGGCCTCGTGATCCGCCGCCCCTGCGCGGACGGACCAGCCGCGAGGCGTGCGGCGGATCGCCGTGACCCGGGCGTTCGTGACGATCCGGCCGTTGCCGCGCGCGGTGCGCGCGAAGTGCTGGATCAGGCGGTCTGTGTCGATGTCCCAGGCCTCGTCATGGACGGCGGTGAACGCGACGGTCGCCGGGTTCAGGACCGGCACGAGCGCGCGGGCCTCGTCGATCCCGATGCGCGTCATCCCCATCGCGGCGGCGTCCGCGCGGAAGGCGTCCGCCTCCTCCGGGCCACCGACGAGCAGGAGGCCGCGCGGGGACAGGAAGCCGCCGGCCTCGGTGGTGAGAAAGCCGAAACCCGCGCGGCTTAGGGCGACGATCGGCGGCTTGCCGTAGGTCGGCTCGTAGAGCGCGGCGGAGCGGCCCGAGGTGTGGTATCCGAGCGCGGCTTCGGCTTCGAGCAGCGTGACCCGGCCATGAGCGGCGAGCCGTGCGGCGGCAGAGACGCCCGCGATGCCGCCGCCGATGATGAGGAAGTCGTCCATGGCGCGATACCGCACGGCGCGCGCGCGAAGGTCAAGCGTGCCCGCGTTGACAAGGTGCGGCGGGATTGGGACGGTCTTCGGGGTGCGCGCGCGGAGGTCGGGGACGCGATGGACGAGGACGGGATGCCGCAGGTGCTGCCGCAAGGGCTCGATGGCTTCGTCGTGCGCTTTGGCGCGCGGATGAGCGAGCCCGCGAACCGCGCCGCGCTCGCCTTCCGCGCCGCGCTCGAGCGGCAGGGGTGGGACGGGGTCGAAGAGACGGCGCCGGCGCTCGTCTCGGTCTTCGTCCGCTTCGATCCGCGCGTGGTGGACCACGCTGCGATGGCGGGGCGGCTGCGCGGGCTTGCCGCCTCGCGCGACTGGCGCGCGGCCGAGCCCGGCGGGCCCCGGCGGCTGTGGCGGATCCCCACCGTCTGGGGCGGCGAGGCCGGGCCGCAGCTTGCAGAGGCGGCGGGCCTCGCGGGACGCGACCCCGCGGCGGCGGTGCGCGAGCTGTCGGGCGCGCGGCTTCGCGTGCTCGCCATCGGCTTCGCGCCGGGGCAGCCCTATCTGGGCGAACTGCCGGCGCCCTGGGCGATCCCGCGGCAGGCGGGGCTCACGCCCGAAGTGCCCGAGGGCGCGGTGACGGTCGCGGTGCGGCAGGTCGTGCTGTTCGCCAATCCCTCGCCCACCGGCTGGCGCTGGGTCGGGCGGACGGCGTTCCGCTGTTTCCGGCCCGAGGCGGACGATCCCTTTCCGCTGCGCCCGGGCGACGAGGCGGTGTTCGAGACCGTGTCGCCCGAGGTGATGGCGCGCATCCGGACCGAGGACGCGGCCGGCGGCGGGGCGGTGGCGGTGCCGATGTGAGCCGGGCGCTGATCGTCCGCGAGGTTGGGCCCGCCGTCACGGTGCAGGACCTCGGCCGGCCCGGCTGGTTGTCCCTCGGCCTGTCGCGCGGCGGGGCGGCGGACCGGCTCGCTCTCTTGGAAGGCGCGGCGCTTCTGGGGCAGGAGGCGGGCTGCGCGGCGGTGGAGATGGCGGGCTTCGGCGGCGTCTTCGAGGCGACCGGGCCGCTGCGGGTCGTGCTGACCGGCGCGCTCCTGCCGGCCCGGATCGGGGGCCGCGCGATCGGCGCGGGTGAGGTGCATGTGCTGGAGCCGGGCGCGCGGCTCGAGATCGGCGGCGCGCGGGCCGGCGTCTACGGCTATCTGCAGGTGGGGGGCGGGATCGCCACCGAGCCCGTGCTGGGCAGCCGGTCCGCGCATCTCGCGGCGCGGGTCGGGCGGCGGCTCGGCCCGGGGGACCGGCTGCCGGTCGGGCCGGATGCCGGGGCGGGGGCGCCGCCTGTGCGGCTCGAGGTGCCTGACCGACTTGCAGGCGGCGCCGTGCGGCTGCTCCCGGTGCCGCAGACGGCGCTGTTTTCCGAGGAGGAGCGCCAACGGTTCTGCGCGACCGCGTTCCGGCGCGACCCGCGCGGCAACCGTCAGGGCGTGCGGCTGTCCTTCGACGGACCGCCATTCATGGGCGCCGCGGGGCTCAGCCTCGTGTCCGAGGTGGTGCAGCCGGGCGATGTCCAGCTGACGGGCGACGGAGCACCTTACGTGCTGCTCGCCGAGTGCCAGACCACGGGCGGCTACCCGCGGATCGGCACCGTGCTGCCCTGCGACCTGCCGCGGGTGGCGCAGGCGGCGCCGGGCGCGCCGCTCGCCTTCCGTTTCGTGAGCGTGGCGGAGGGCCTCGCCGCCTCGCCCGCCGAGCGCGAGACGCTGGCGGACCTGCGCCGGCGCTGCCGGCCGCTGGTCCGGCCCGCGGGGGAATTCCCGGACCTTCTGGGCCATCAGCTTGTCAGCGGGGTCACGGCCGGAGAGGAAGAGCCATGAGGATCGATCTGAACGCGGACATGGGCGAAAGCTTCGGGGCCTGGACGATGTGCGACGACGCGGCGCTTCTCGACATCGTCACCTCGGCCAATGTGGCCTGCGGCTTCCATGCGGGCGACCCCGACGTGATGGCGCGGACGATGCGCCTGGCGGTGGAGCGGGGCGTCGGCATCGGGGCGCATCCGGGCTTTCCCGACCTTCAGGGCTTCGGCCGGCGACGGATCGAGATGGCCGCGGCCAGCCTCGGCAATCTCGTGCGCTACCAGCTGGGCGCGGCAGAGGCGATGGCGCGGGCGGCGGGCGGCGCGGTGCGGCATCTCAAGCTCCACGGCGCGATGGCGAACATGGCGGCGGAGGACGCGGCGATGGCGCGGGCGGCCTATGCGGCGGCGCTCGATGTCAGGCCCGACATCGTCATCGTGGCGCTTGCCGGGACGGCGCAGCAGACGGCCTGCGAGGCGCTGGGCTGCGCCTGGGCGGGAGAGATCTTCGCCGACCGGGCCTATGAGGACGACGCGACGCTGGTCGACCGGCGGCGTCCCGGCGCGATGATCCACGATCCCGCCGTCGCGGGGCCGCGCGTGGCGGCGATGGTCCGGGACGGGGCGATCCACGCCGCGAGCGGGCGGCGCATCCCTGCGCGCATCGACACGGTCTGCGTCCATGGCGACGGGGCCGAGGCGCTGGCGATCGCCCGGGCGGTGCGGGCCGCGCTCGAGGCGGCGGGGGTCGAGGTCGCGCGGCTCTGACCGGGCGCGCGCAGGACCGTCCTAGCTCAGGAGGAACGAGGCGGTCAGCGCCACGCCGATCGCCGACACCCCGATCCGCATCGCCGCCGCGGGGATCACGCGGGTGAGGTGGCCGCCGAGGTAGCCGCCCGCAAGGCCGCCCGCGAGGACGAGAAGCGCCGCCGGCCAGACGACGAGGCCCGAGAGCATGAGGGGCACGACGGCGGTGGTCGAGATCGCGACGGCGAGAAGGTTCTTGGCCGCATTCGCCGCGCGGATGTCGAGGCCGCTCGCCGCGGTGAGGACTGCGATCAGCATGAAGCCCATGCCCGCGCCGAAGTAGCCCGCATAAAGGCCGGTGAGGAACAGAAGGCCCCCCGTGACCGCCGCGCGCCGGCGGGGCGGGAGGGTGCGCTGGAGGAGCGTCGCGAGGCGGGGGCCGAGGAGGATGGCCGCCACGGCGATGGCGAGGAGGAAGGGGATCGCCGCGACGAAGGCGTCGTCGGGGAAGCCCACGAGGAGGAGCGCGCCCGCGAGCCCGCCGATCACCGCGGGGATCGCCTGCCGCGCGAGGCGGTGCGCGTCGGCGCGAAGCGTCTCGCGCCAGACCCAGACCGCGGGAAGCTGCGCGGGCCAGAGGCCGATGGCGGCGGTGACGTTGGCCGCCACGGGCGGCAGGCCCGAGGCGAGGAGGAGGGGGAACACGAACAGCTTGGCGCCCCCGGCCGAGGCGTTCACCACGCCGCCCGCGACCCCTGCGAAAAGGTAGATCAGCCATTCGGGGATCATGGCCTTGGCGTCACCCGGCCCTGAGGCGCTGCCCAAGCGCGGTGATCTCGGCCTTGAGGCGCAGGAGGTCGGGCAGCGGCGTGCCTGTCTTCTCGACGATGCAGGCGGGAATGTGCGCGGCCCGCGACTCCACCGCACGGCCCGCCTCGGTCAGGTGGATGCGGACGATCCGTTCGTCCCTCGCGTCGCGGCGGCGGGCGACGAGGCCCGCCTGTTCGAGCCGCTTGAGCAGCGGGGTCAGGGTCGAGCTGTCGAGCCCGACCTGCGCCGAGATGCCGGTGACGGCGGGCGGCTCGGCCGTCGTCCAGAGCGCGCTCATCACGAGGTATTGCGGGTAGGTGAGCCCGAGCGGCTCGAGAAGCGGGCGGTAGGACTGCTGGAGCGCCTGCGAGGTCGCGTAGAGCGCGAAGCAGAACATGTCGGCCGGGACGAGGGTCATGCCCAAGGCTAAATCGTGCACGATCATTTGGCAAGCGATTGACACTGCGGCACGGAGCGGGTAATGTATCGTGCACGATATGATTGCACACAAGGAATATCACATGTCCGTCGACATCAAGTACTGGACCAAGGCGCAGGCGACCGGCGGCGGCCGCAACGGGAGCGCAAAGCTCGCCTCCGGCATGCTGACCGCCACGATGGCAAGCCCGAAGGA
>DAINOF010000023.1:0-17638 GCA_036735505.1 Paracoccaceae bacterium | reverse complement strand
GGAGGTCCATCGCGGCCATGCGGACGGCCACGCCCATCTCGACCTGTTCCTGGATCACCGAGCGGTTGATGTCGTCGGCGAGCGTCCCGTCGATCTCGACGCCGCGGTTCATCGGCCCCGGGTGCATGACGATCGCGTCAGGCCGGGCGTGGGCGAGCTTCTCGGCGTCGAGCCCGAAGCGGTGGTAGTATTCGCGTTCGGATGGGATGAAGGCGCCGTCCATCCGTTCCTTCTGGAGGCGGAGCATCATCACGACGTCGACCTCGGCGAGCCCCGCCGTCATGTCGTGGAAGACCTCGACCCCCCAGTCGGCAACGCCGGCGGGCAGGAGCGTGGGCGGCGCCACGAGGCGCACGCGGTTCTCCATCTTGCCGAGGAGCAGGATGTTCGAGCGGGCGACGCGGGAATGGGCGATGTCGCCGCAGATCGCGATGGAGAGGCGATGGAGGCGGCCCTTGCGGCGGCGGATCGTGAGCGCGTCGAGGAGCGCCTGGGTCGGGTGCTCGTGCCGCCCGTCGCCCGCGTTCAGCACCGCGCAGGCCACCTTCTGGGCGAGGAGGTTGACCGCGCCGGACTGGGGGTGGCGCACCACGAGCAGGTCGGGATGCATGGCGTTGAGCGTGAGCGCCGTGTCGATCAGCGTCTCGCCCTTCTTCAGCGAGGAGGCCTGCATCTGCATCGTCATGACGTCTGCGCCGAGCCGCTTGCCTGCCAGTTCGAAGGAGGCCTGGGTGCGGGTCGAGGCCTCGAAGAACATGTTGACCTGGGTGAGGCCCGCGAGCGCGTCGGCATGTTTCAACGGCGAGCGGTTCAGCGCGACGTAGCGGTCGGCAAGGTCGAGGAGCGTCGCGATCTCGTCCGGCTGGAGGTGCTCGATCCCGAGCAGGTGGCGTGCGCGGAAGCTCATGTCCCCTCCAGGTGTTCGCCCCGCTTATGGCAAAAGGCGCGGCGGCGGGCAACGGCGCTGGCGGCGGTTACGGCGGGGCGAGGCGGAAACTGTCGAACAGGTTCGCAAGGCGGGACTGCATGGCCTGCCAGTCGGGCAGGAGCGCCTCGGCGTGGTCGAAGCCGTAGAGGTCGGGGCCGCGGCGGAAGCGGTGCTGGCAGCGGATCGGCTCGGGGCGGGTGTCGTGGCAGTCGATCACGGTGGAGGGCACGCCGCCCTTGCCGGGGACGTGCCAGATGCGCCGCACGCCCGACGCGCTGTCGGCGCGGGCGAGGCCGAAGGCGCCGGGGCGGGCCGTCGCCTCGGCGATGTCCTTGGTGAAGCCGTCGAGCCATGCGGCGCGGCCCGGGCCGAAGCTGACGCCGAGGCTGCCCGCGGGCGGGGCGCGGGCGCGAAGTCGGGCGCGGCGGCGTCGAGGAAGAGGGTGTCGAGGGCGAAGCGGGGGCGCCAGGTCTCGGGTACCGCGAGGCGAAGGGTGGGGGAGGTGACGTGAAGCCGCGCCTCTTCGCCCGGCCCCGCGTCGAGCGTGCCGAGGACGTCGGGCCGGGGGGCGCAGGGGATGCCGTCCTGCAGCGTGGATGTCCTGAGGCCCCCGTGGAAGTCGCGGAAGTGGTAGGACCAGTGGTAGCCCTTCAGCCCCTGGGATGCCTCCACCAGCAGGACCGCGTGGTGCGACCAGCCGCGCGACTTGTCGAGGCCGAAGAAGGTGAGGTCGGAGGTGGCGCGAACCTCGCGCCGGCGTTCGATCAGGGCGATGCAGTAGGGCGCCCTGGCGGAACGCGCCTCGGCGGCGGCGCGGACGGCGGCGGGAAAGCCGGTCATGCCCCAGACCGAGAGCGCCGCGAGGCCAGACCCCGCGACGCCTGCGAAGACGCGCAGGGGCATCGGCGCGGGGCGGCGGGCGGCGAGGGCGGCAAGGGCGAGGCCGGCGAGGATCGTGGCGAGGTGCAGGACCGGGGCGGGGAACGCCCCCTGGAGCAGGCGGCCGGCCTGCACGAAGGCCGCTGCGGCGGCGAGTGGCGCGGCGGCGACGGCAAGCGCGACGTCGGCGCCGCGGAGTGCGACGCGTTCGCTCCGCGCGGTCGAGGCGGGTCGCCACCGGCCACGGAACAGGTCCACCGCGAGGCGCAGGCCGATCGCGACGACGCAGGCGGCCAGCGAGAAGGCGACGATCATGAGCCCGATGGCGTGGCCGAAGCCCGCGTCGAGGACGGGAGGTTCGAGCGCGCGGCGCCAGGCGACGGCGAGGAAGGCCAGCGCGAGGAGCCGCAGCCCCCAGCGGGGGGGCAGGGCCAGAAGCAGCACGAGGCCGACCACGACCGGCGGCGTGAACAGCACTCCCGACATGGTTCTTCGCCTTCCCGGAGCCGGGTATAGGGTGCCGGGTCGCGCCCGCGCAACCGGCGTTTACCTCCGGCCGCGCAGGGCCTAGCGTGGCGGCCATGCACCCCGACCTCGCCTCGCTGGATTCGGCCAGGGCGCTGGCGCTTCTGCGCTGGCAGATGGAGCTTGGCGCCGACGAGGCGATCGGGGAGGCGCCGGTGAACCGCTATGCGGCGGCGGAGACGGCGCCCCCTCCGCCGCCGGCGCCCGTGGTCGAGGCGGCGGAGGGCGAGGCCGGGGACGCCGTGCTCGTCGCGCGGCGGATGGCGGCGGGGGCGGCGGACCTGCAGGCGCTGCGCGAGGTGCTGGCGGCCTACGATCATTGCGAGTTGAAGAAGGGCGCGCGGAGCCTCGTCTTCGCCGACGGCAGCCCGGCCGCGCGGGTGATGATCGTGGGCGAGGCGCCGGGGCGGGACGAGGACCTTCAGGGCCTCCCCTTCGTCGGGCGGGCGGGCCAGCTTCTCGACCGGATGTTCGAGGCGATCGGGATGGGGCGGGCGCATCCCGATGCGGGGCGCGCGCTCTACATCACCAATGTCCTGCCGTGGCGGCCGCCCGAGAACCGCGACCCCGCGCCGGGCGAGATCGCGATGATGCTGCCCTTCCTGCGGCGGCATGTGGAGCTTGTGGGGCCCGAGGTGCTCGTGCTCATGGGCAACCATTCCTGCCAGGCGCTGCTCGGGCGCAAGGGGATCACGCGGCTGCGCGGCCAGTGGACCGAGGCGCTGGGCCGGCCGGCCCTGCCGATGTTCCACCCGGCCTATCTCTTGCGGAACCCGGCCGCCAAGCGCGAGGCCTGGCACGATCTTCTGATGCTGCAGGCGCGGCTGAGGGCGGGCGCATGATCGACCCGGTCCTGTTCCTCGCCTTCGTGCCGGTGGCGCTGGCGCTGAACCTCACGCCTGGGGCCGACATCATGTTCTGCTTCGCGCAGGGCATGAAGGGCGGGCCGCGTCCCGCCATCGCGGCCTCGGCTGGGGTCTCCGTCGGGTCGATGATCCACGTGCTGCTCGCAGGGCTGGGCCTCGGCGTGCTGGTCACGGCGTTCCCGTGGGTCTTCGGCGCGATCCGCTGGATCGGGGCGGCCTACCTCGTCTGGCTCGCGTGGCGGACCATCCGCACGCCGCTTCTCGTGGCCGACGCGCCGCCTGCCGGCACGGCGCGGGCGTTCCGCGACGGGCTGATCGTCAACCTGTCGAATCCCAAGGTGATCCTCTTCATCCTCGCGCTCCTGCCGCAGTTCGTGGACCCTGCCCGGCCCGTGCTGCCGCAGTTCCTTGCCTGCGGCGCGGTGATCGCCACTGGCGGCTTCGTCGTGAACGCGCTCGTCGGGATCTTCTCGGGCGGACTCGGACGGCGCCTTCTGCGCAACCGCCGGGCCGAGCGGGGCCTGCGGCTGACGACGGCGGGCATCTTCGCGGCGCTGGCCGCGCGCATCGGATGGGAGGCCGCACGGGCATGAGCCGGATCGACGACGCGAGGGAGTTCATCCCGGTCCGCATCGCGGTGCTGACGGTGAGCGACACGCGGGGGATGGAGGACGACCGGTCGGGGCAGACCCTTGTCGACCGGATCGCGGAAGCCGGGCATGTGCTGGCCACCCGCGCGATCCTGCGCGACGAGCGGGCCGAGATCGCGGCGCAGTTGCGGGCATGGGTCGCCGACCCGGGGATCGACGTGGTGCTGACCACGGGGGGCACGGGGCTTACGGGGCGCGACGTGACGGTCGAGGCGCATCGCGACGTCTACGAGAAGGAGATCGAGGCCTTCGGGACGGTCTTCACGATCGTGTCGATGCAGAAGATCGGCACGAGTGCGGTGCAGTCGCGGGCCTGCGGGGGCGTGGCGAACGGGACCTACCTGTTCGCGCTGCCCGGAAGCCCCGGGGCCTGCCGCGACGCCTGGGACGAGATCCTGAAGTGGCAGTTCGACTACCGGCACCGGCCCTGCAACTTCGTCGAGATCCTGCCGCGTCTCGACGAACATCGGCGACGGAAGTAGCGGAAATACGCGTAACATGACCGTGGCTTGGCGCAGCGGCCCGCCATGCTACCTATGCGTCAGGCAGGTCCGGGACCAACCCAATGAGATTTCTCCGCAACAGCCTGATCGGCGTGTTCCTCCTGTCGCTCACGGCTGGCCTCTTCGTGCTCGCCGGGCAGATCGTCTACGGCGCCCTCGAGACCCGGTGGTCGGCCGAGGCGCCGCAGCCGCCGGCGCGCGAACGCGTCGTGGCGGTCAACGTCATGACCGTTGCGCCGACGACCGTGACCCCCGTGCTCGAGACCTTCGGCGAGGTGCGCTCGCGCCGGACGCTCGACCTGCGGGCGGCGAGCGGGGGCACCGTGCTGTGGGTGGCCGACAGTTTCGAGGACGGCGGCACGGTGACGGCCGGGCAGCTTCTGGCGCAGGTCGATCCGGCCGACGCGCAGTCGGCGCTCGACGTGGCGCGGGCCGGGCTGTCGGAGGCCGAGGCGAACCTGCGCGACGCCGAACGCTCGATCCTTCTGGCGCGGGACGAGCTCGGCTCGGCCGAGGAACAGGCGCGGCTGCGGACCCGCGCGCTCGAGCGCCAGCAGGACCTTCTGGGCCGGGGCGTGGGCACCGAGGCGGCGGTCGAGACGGCCGAGCTCGCGCTGTCGGCCGCGGCGCAGGCGGTGCTGGCGCGGCGGCAGGCCGTCGCGCAGGCCGAGACGCGGATCGACCAGGCCCGAACTTCGCTCGAGCGGCAGCGGATCGCGCTGGCCGAGGCCGAGCGGCGGCTCGCCGATACCGAGGTGACGGCGCAGTTCGCGGGCGTCCTGTCGGAGGTGAGCGTGGTCGCGGGCGGGCTCGTGACGCCGAACGAGCGGCTGGCGCAGATCATCGACCCCGCGGCGCTCGAGGTGATGTTCCGGGTCTCGACCTCGCAATACGCGCGGCTTCTTGACGAGACCGGCCGGCTCGTGGGCCTGCCGGTGAGGGTCGCGCTCGACGTCATGGGCGCCGACATCGTGGCGACCGGCACGATCAGCCGCGAGAGCGGGGCGGTGGGCGCGGGGCAGACGGGGCGGCAGATCTTCGCCCGGCTCGACAGCGCGGCGGGCTTCCGGCCCGGCGACTTCGTGCGCGTGATGATCGAGGAGGAGCCGCTCGAGGGCGTGGCGGTCCTGCCGGCGGCCGCGGTCGATCCGGGCGGGCGGGTGCTCGTCGTGGGCAAGGAAGAGCGTCTGGCCGAGGCTTCCGTCGAACTCCTCCGGCGGCAGGGCAACGAGGTGATCGTGCGCGCCGTCGACCTTCATGGCCGCGAGATCGTGGCCGAGCGCTCGCCACTTCTGGGCGCCGGCATCCGGGTGCGCCCGATCCGTCCCGAAGCGCAGGTCGCGGCGCCGGCCGAGCCCGACATGGTTGAGCTCGACCCCGAGCGCCGCGCGCGGCTCGTGGCCTTCGTCGAGGCGAACCGGTTCATGCCGGCCGATGCCAAGGCGCGGGTTCTGGCGCAGCTCGAACAGGCGCTCGTGCCCGCCCAGGTGATCGCGCGCATCGAGGAACGGATGGGAGGCTAGGGCGATGCGCATGGCGGACGGCGGCCCGGCGGGCGGCATCATCTCCTACTTCACGCGGCACCGGACGGCGGCGAACCTGCTGCTCGTCGTGATGATGATCCTGGGCCTCGCCGCCGCGCCCAACATGCGCGCGCAGTTCTTCCCCGACGTGGTGGTCGACGACCTCGACGTGGACGTCCGCTGGGAGGGCGCGGGGGCCGAGGACGTGGACGCCGCCATCGTGCAGGCGCTCGAACCCGCGCTTCTCGCCGTCGAGGGCGTCGCGTCGAGCGAGGCGCGGTCGCGGGAGGGCTCGGCGCGGATCACTCTCGAGTTCGAGCCGGGCTGGGACATGGGCCGCGCGGGCGACGATGTTCAGGCCGCCGTCGACGCGGTGACGACCCTGCCCGAGGATGCCGACGACCCGCAGGTGCGGCGCGGCGGCTGGCGGGACCGGGTGACGGACGTGGTCGTCACCGGGCCGGTCGACGTGACCCAGCTTGCCCGCTTCGCCGACGAATTCGTCGCGCGGCTGTTCGAGGCGGGCGTCACCCGCGCGACGATCCAGGGCGTCGCCGCGCCGCAGACGGTGGTCGAGGTGCCCTCGATCCAGCTTGTCCGGCACGACGTGACGATGCGCGAGGTCGCCGAGGCGATCGCGGCAGAGGCCGACACGACCCCTGCGGGCGACGTGTCGGGCGCGGCCCGCGTCCGCACCGGCGCAGAACGCCGGTCGGCCGATCAGATCGCGGACATCGTGCTGCGGTCGAACCCCGACGGATCGACGCTGACCGTGGGCGACGTCGCGACGATCAGGGTCGAGGGCGTGGACCGCGACCGGGCCTATTTCGTGGGCGACAACCCCGCCATCGCGATCCGCGTGGACCGGTCGGACCAGGGCGACGCGATCCGCATCCAGGCCCAGGTCGAGGAGATCGCCGCCGAGATGGAGCGTGGGCTGCCGGCCGGCGTCTCGATCGACCTGATCCGGACCCGGGCCGAGGCGATCACCGGGCGGCTCAACATCCTTCTGTCGAACGGCGCGATGGGCCTCGGGCTCGTGGTGCTCCTGCTGTTCCTGTTCCTGAACGCCCGCACGGCGTTCTGGGTCGCGGCCGGCATCCCCGTGGCGATGACCGCGGCCATCGCGATCATGTATGCGGCGGGCCTCACCTTCAACATGATCTCGCTCTTCGCGCTGATCCTGACGCTCGGGATCGTGGTCGACGACGCCATCGTGGTGGGCGAGCATGCCGATTTTCGTGCGCGGCGCCTCGGCGAGCCGCCGGTCGTCGCGGCCGAGAACGCCGCGCGGCGGATGTTCCTGCCGGTGTTCTCCTCGACGCTCACGACCGTCATCGCCTTCTTCGGGCTCGTCGCGGTCGGCGGGCGGTTCGGCGACCTGATCGCCGACATTCCCTTCACGGTGATCGTCGTGCTGATCGCCTCGCTCGTCGAGTGCTTCCTGATCCTGCCCAACCACATGGCCCATGCCATCGCGCATTCCGCGAAGGAGCACTGGTACGACTGGCCGTCCCGGCAGGTGAACCGGGGCTTCCGCGTGGTGCGCGAAGGGGTGTTCCGGCCGCTCATCGCGGGCGTGATCCGGGCGCGCTATCCGGTCCTTGCCGGGGCCTTCGTCCTTCTCGCCACGCAGGCCGCGCTGTTCATCCGCGGCGATGTCCAGTGGCGGTTCTTCAACGCGCCCGAGCAGGCCTCGGTGTCGGGCAACTTCGCGATGCTTCCGGGCGCCACGCGCGAGGACACGATCGAGTTCATGCGCGAGCTTCAGGCCACGGTGGACGCGCTCGGCGCGCGCTACGAGGCCGAGCATGGGGTGAACCCGCTTCTCTACGTGGTGGCCGAGGTCGGCGGGACGACGGGGCCGGGCCTGTCCGGGGCGGACACCAAGGACGCGTCGCTGCTGGGCTCGATCGCCATCGAGCTGATCGACGCCGACGCGCGGCCCTATACCGCCTTCGCCTTCGTGGCCGAGCTTCAGGACGCGGTTCCCGCCCATCCGATGCTCGAGACGGTGAGCTTTCGCGGCTGGCGCGGCGGGCCGGGGGGCGATTCGCTCTCGGTCCAGCTTTACGGCGCGTCGTCCGAGACGCTGAAGGCCGCCGCCGAGGCGCTGAAGGCCGAGGTGTCGCAGTATCCCGAGGTGTCGGGGGTCGAGGACAGCCTCGCCTACGACAAGGAGGAACTGGTGCTCGACCTCACGCCGCAGGGCCAGGCGCTGGGCGTGACGATCGACCAGCTCGGCCGGGTGCTGCGCGACCAGCTGAACGGCATCGAGGCGGCCACCTTCCCCGACGGGCCGCGCTCGGCCGCGATCCGGGTCGAACTGCCGGCGGGCGAGCTGACGGCCGATTTCCTCGACCGGCTGCAGATCCGCGCCGCGCCGGGGGTCTACGTGCCGCTCGCCGACATCGTGACGGTCGAGAGCCGCATCGGATTTTCGACGATCCGGCGCGAGAACGGCATCCGGCTCGTCTCGGTCACAGGCGACATTTCGGAGGACGACCCGGCCCGCGCGGCCGAGATCGTGACCGCGCTCGACGAGACGATCCTGCCCGGCATCTCCGAGCGGTTCGGGGTCGAGACGCGGCTTTCGGGCCTCGCCGAGCAGGAACGCGAGTTCCTGTCGGATGCGATGACCGGCCTCATCCTGTGCCTCGCCGGCATCTACCTGACGCTCGCCTGGGTGTTCTCGAGCTGGACGCGGCCGCTGATCGTCATGGCGATCATCCCCTTCGGCCTCGTCGGAACGATCTACGGCCACAACCAGTGGGACATCGCGCTGTCGATGTTCTCGGTCGTGGGCATCATCGGGATGATCGGGATCATCATCAACGACGCGATCGTGCTCGTCTCGACCATCGACGACGGGGCGCGCGAGCGGGGCCTGTTCCCGGCCATCATCGACGGGACCTGCGACCGGCTGCGCCCCGTGCTCCTGACCACGGCCACCACGGTCATCGGCCTCGCGCCGCTTCTTTTCGAGCGGTCGCAGGATGCGCAGTTCCTCCTGCCCACGGTCGTCACGCTGGTCTACGGGCTTGGCTTCGGGATGGTGATCGTGCTGCTGATCGTGCCGGCGCTTCTTGCGATGCAGCAGGACGTCGGCCGGCTTGTCGCCTCGGTCCGCCGCGGCGCGCGCGATGCGGGGCGGGCGGGCACGGTGGGTCTCGCGACCGGCGCGGCCGCCTTGGGCGCGGCGCTGGTCTTCGCGGGAACGGTCGGGTCGGTGATGGTGGCGGGGCGCCTGCCCCCGCCGCTCGCGTCGCTCGTGCCCGAGCCTACGGCGGGAACGGCGTTCCTGCTTTTCGCCCTGGGCACGGCGGGCGTCACGCTTGTCGTCTGGCTGACGAGCGCGGCGCTGATCGCCCGGCGGAAGGCCGCGGCCTGACGGTCTGCCGTCAGCGCGCGGTCAACCGCCTGTGCAGCCCCGGATGTCGACGCCGCGCGCGCCGGCGAGCACGGTGATCCGCACCTCGGAACGGTCCACCGCGAAGGGCCGGCCGCCGGGCGGCACCATCTCGGCCGTCGCGAGCAGCAGGCCGCCCTCGCGCCGGACCGCGGCCTCCGAGATCCAGACGGACGGATCGGGCAGTTCGAGGACCGCCGCCTCCTCGGCGCCGAGGCGGGGCATGGCGATGGTCGCGCTCAGCCGGATGCCGTCGGCGATGGGCTCGACCGTGCAGGTGACCGATGTCACGCCCGCCGCCTCTGCCGGCACCGGATGCGCCGCCATGGCGCGCGAGATGACGGCATCCGCCGCGCCGGGAACCGGCAGGTCCCCGGCGAGTTCGAAGGCGACGGGAACGCAGACCTCCTCGCACACGCCGATCTCGATGCGACCCGACAGCGTCATGGGCGCCCCGGCGGCTGCGGGAACGACCGCGAGCGGAAGGACGAGTTCGCCGGCATAGCCGACCGACCGCATGTCGTTCTGCCAGAAGACATGGGGCACCGGCCAGAGTGGCGTGACCTCGGCCACGTTGCGGGAGGCAGACCAGTCGAACCGCGGCGGAAGGCCGGCGTCGCCCGGGGACCGCCAGTAGGTCTTCCAGCCTGGCGCGAGCGTGATGCGGAGCGCGGCGACGTGGCGCCCCGACGCCTCGCGCCAGCCGCCGAGGATCTCGGCCGAGGCAAGCTCGGCGGGCACCTCGGCCAGGGCGGACGCGGGGAGGGCGAGGGTGGACAGGAGGAGGCGGACCATGGTCATTCCGCGATCCTAGCCGCCGCGGCCCGGATTGGAAATCACAAGCCGGCGACCTCGCGCGATCATGTCGAAACGCAGGTTTGCCGACACGGGGCGGGGGTATTATCCCTGAAGCGACACGGAGCGAAGGACGCCGCCATGGAACTGACCTCGAATCTCCTGATCGCGATGCCCGGCATGGGCGATGCGCGATTCGACCGCAGCGTGATCTTTCTCTGCGCCCATTCCGCCGACGGCGCGATGGGCCTGATCGTCAACAAGCCGGCCCCCGACCTCGTGTTCCGGGATCTCATGGAGCAGCTTGGCATCGCCGCCGGTCCGCAGTCGATCCGCCTTCCGATCCATGTCGGCGGCCCGGTGGAGCATGGCCGCGGCTTCGTGCTGCATTCGGCCGACTACGGCGCCCCGGGCGCCACGCTCGGGATCGACGACCGCTTCGGCATGACCGCGACGCTGCAGATCCTCGAGGACATCGCGCGCGGCTCGGGGCCCCGCTCGGCGCTGCTTGCCTTGGGCTACGCCGGCTGGGGGCCGGGGCAGCTCGAGACCGAGATCCAGCGAAACGGCTGGCTGACCTGCCGCGCTTCCGAGAGCCTCGTCTTCGACACGCCCGACGCCGAGAAATGGGGTGCGGCGCTAGGCGAGCTCGGCGTGGACGCGCGGCTCCTCTCGTCCACGGGCGGCCGCGCCTGACGCCTCAGCCCTCTGCGGGCGGCCTGGGCGCGGCTGCGCGGGCAAGCCTGTCGTTGATGGCGCGGCCGAGGCCGGTGTCGGGTACGGGCGCCACGGCGATGCGGCCGCCCCGCGTGTCGAGCGCGCGCAGGTGGTGGAAGAGGTTCGCCGCCGCCTCGGTCAGGTCGCCCGAGGGCGAGAGGTTCAGGTCGCCCGCCACGCGCCCGAAGCCGAGGAGCCTCTCATCCGGCCGTGCCTCGGTCGCATTCAGGCGCAGCGCGGCCTCGGGCGCGTAATGCGAGGCGAGCGCCCCGGGCGCCACCGGCCGCTCGCCTGCTTCGGGCCGGCCGAGCAGATAGCCAAGGCAGGCCTCGACCGCCTCGGCCGGAAGCCCGCCGGGGCGCAGGAGGATGGGCGTGCCCTCGAGACCCAGGATCGTCGATTCGAGCCCCACCGGGCAGGCGCCGCCGTCGAGCACCGCGTCGATCCGGCCGGCAAGACCCGCGAGGACGTCCTCGGCCCGCGTCGGGCTGAGCTTGCCCGAGGGATTGGCCGAAGGTGCGGCGAGCGGTCCGCCGAAGGCCATGAGAAGGTCGCGCGCCAAGGGATGCGCCGGAACCCGCAGGGCCACGGTCGGCAGGCCCGCGGTCACGAGCGGCGCGATGCCCGCCTCGGCGCGCAGCGGCAGGACGAGCGTCAGCGGCCCCGGCCAGAAGGCCGCGGCAAGCCGGTCGGCCTCGGGCGTGAAGCGCGCGATGCGCCGCGCCTCCTCGGCCGAGGCCGCGTGCACGATGAGCGGGTTGAAGCGCGGCCGCCCCTTGGCCGCGAAGATGCGTGCCACCGCCCGGTCCGCGCGCGCGTCGGCCCCAAGGCCGTAGACCGTCTCGGTCGGGAAGGCCACGAGGCCGCCCGCGCGCAGGATCCCGGCCGCCCGGGCGAGGCCGGCGGGATCGGGCGAAAGCCGAAGCGTGGTCGGGTCGTCCATCGGGCGTGACGCTGCGTCGCTGTTGATGACCGGGACGGGGGGGACCATCCTTGCCGCGTGCCGGCTGGGAGGGGGTCTTAAGGGATGGACCCCGCGCTGCCAAGCCGCGGGGAGGAGAGCATGGCCTATCGCGCGCCTGTGGGAGAGTTCCGGTTCCTGTTCGACCATGTCGTGGGCTACCGCGAGGTCGTGGCGACCGACCGCTTCGCGGAGGCTGCGGGCGACACGACCGACGCCGTCCTGAACGGCGCCGCGCGCTTCTGCGAGGAGGTGCTGGCACCCCTGCGCCGCGCGGGCGACCGTCATCCGGCCGTGCTCGAGAACGGCGTCGTGCGCACCTCGCCCGGCTTCGCCGAGGCGCATCGGGCGATGGCCGAGGGGGGCTGGACCGCCATTTCCGCCCCGTCGGCCCATGGCGGGCTCGGCCTGCCGCAGACGCTCGCCACCGCGCTCAACGAGATGATGGCGGGGGCGAACCTGACGCTGCAACTCGGCCCGCTCCTGACGCAGGGTCAGATCGAGGCGCTGGCGGCGCATGCCTCGGACGAACTGCGCGCGCTCTACCTGCCCAGGCTCATCTCGGGCGAATGGTCGGGCACGATGAACCTGACCGAGCCGCAGGCGGGGTCCGACGTGGGCGCGCTGCGCACGCGGGCCGAGCCCGTTGGCGATGGGACCTATGCCATCACGGGCCAGAAGATCTACATCACCTGGGGCGATGCGGATTTCCTGCCGAACGTCTGCCACCTCGTGCTCGCCCGACTGCCGGGCGCGCCCGGGGGCACGCGCGGCATCAGCCTGTTCCTCGTCCCGCGCAACCTGCCGGACGAGAACGGCAACCCCGGCGCGCGCAATGCGGTCCGGGTCGTGAGCCTCGAGCACAAGCTGGGCCTGCACGGCTCGCCCACCTGCGTGATGGAGTACTCGGGCGCGACCGGCTGGCTCGTGGGCGCCGAGGGCGGCGGCATGGCCGCGATGTTCACCATGATGAACAACGCGCGCCTCGGCGTCGGCGTGCAGGGGATCGGCGTCGCCGAGGGCGCCTTTCAGCACGCGCTGGCCTTTGCACGGGACCGGGTGCAGGGCAAGGCGCCGGGCAGCGGCGCCATCGTGGAGCATGCCGACGTGCGGCGGATGCTGGCCGCGATGAAGGCCGACACGCAGGCCGCGCGGGCGATCGCGCTGTCCTGCGCCGCGGCCATCGACATGGCCGAGGCGACGGGCGACGCGGCCTGGGCCGCGCGCGCCGCGCTTCTCACGCCCATCGCCAAGTCCTTCGGCACCGAGGTCGGCATCCGCGTCGCCGACACCGGCATCCAGATCCACGGCGGCATGGGCTATGTCGAGGAAACGGGCGCGGCGCAGTTCCTGCGCGACGTGCGGGTGACCTCGATCTACGAGGGCACGAACGGCATCCAGGCGATGGACCTCGTGGGCCGCAAGATGACGGACGGAGGCGAGGCCGCCTTCCGCCTTCTCGACGAGATCCAGGCGGGCGCCGAGGCCGCGCGGGCGGTCCATCCGACCCTTGCGCAAGCGGTCTGGACCGCGGCCGAAAGCCTGCGCGAAACCACCGAATGGCTGGTCGATCAGGAGATGGAGGCGCGCTTTGCCGGTGCGGTGCCTTACCAGACCGCCTTCGCGCGGGTGCTGGGCGGGCATGTCCACCTGAGGTCGGCGCTCGCGGGCGATGGGGCGCGGCAGGCGCTGGCCGGCTTCTACATCCGCAGTCTTCTGCCCGAGCATGCGGGGCTTCTCGCGCAGGTGCGCGACGGTGCGGGCGCGGTGCTGGGCCTTTCGCCGGCCGATCTTGCCGCGTGATGGACCTGGCCGCGCCGCGCCTGCGCTACCCCGTCGAGACCCCGCCCGAGCCCGGCATGGCGGTCGAGATCGCCCCCGGCGTCCTGTGGCTGCGCCTGCCGCTGCCGATGAAGCTAGACCACGTGAACGTCTTCGCGCTCGACGACGGGGACGGGTGGACGGTGGTCGACACGGGCTTCGATACGGAGAGGGCGCGCGGCATCTGGGAGGCGGCGCTGTCGGGGCCGCTGGCCGGGCGGCCGGTCCGGCGGGTGCTCGTGACGCATTACCACCCCGACCACGTGGGCCTTGCCGGCTGGTTCCAGGCGCGCGGCGCCGAGCTCTGGACCACGCGGACCTCCTGGCTGCTGGCGCGGATGCTGGTGCTCGACGAACAGCCCCTGCCGGTGCCCGAGACGGTGGCGTTCTGGACCTCGGCCGGCATGGCGCCCGACATCCTCGCCCAGCGGCGCGCCGAGCGGCCGTTCAACTTCTGCGACGTGGTGGCGCCGCTGCCGCTCGGCTATCGCCGGATCGTCGAGGGCGAGACGGTCCACATCGGCGGGCGCGACTGGGACGTGCGGATGGGCGACGGCCACGCGCCGGAACATGCGACGCTCTGGAGCCGCGACGGCGCGCTGGTGCTTGGCGGCGACCAGCTTCTGCCGTCGATCTCGCCCAACCTCGGCGTCTATGCGTCCGAGCCCGAGGCCGACCCGGTGGGCGACTGGATCGCGTCGTGCCAGCGGCTCGCGCCCTGCGCGACCGAGACCCAGCTCGTCCTGCCGGGCCACAAGCTGCCCTACACCGGCCTGCCGACGCGCATGCGCCAGCTCGAGGAGAACCACGAAGGCGCGCTCGAGCGCCTTGCCGCGCATCTTCGGGTGCCGCGGACGGCGGCCGAGTGCTTTCCGCCGCTGTTCCTGCGCGAGATCGGGCCGGCGGAATACGGCCTCGCGCTGGTCGAGGCGATGGCGCATTGCCTGCACCTCTGGCACCGGGGGATCGCGCTCCGCGAGCGGCGGGCGGACGGGGCGTGGCTCTGGCGCATGACCTGACGTCTGCGGCCATATCGCGCCCCCGGCATGGCGTGACAGGGCAGGCTGAATCGGCTATCCGGGCGCCAGCGATGCAACGAGGACAGGACGTGATGGCCGAGCACAAGCATGGGTCCATGGACACAACCGAACACGAGAAGACCTTTGACGGCTTCGTGAAGTGGACCGTCCGCATCGCCGCCGTCTCGATCGGCATCCTCGTGTTCCTCGCGATCTTCAATTCCTGAGCCCGGGCGCATGACCGGCCGTCGTCACGCCGCCGTCCTTGCCTCGGCGGCGCTTCTCGCGCTCGGCGCCTGTGTCGGCGAGCCCAAGTGGGCGCCCGAGGACGAGGTGATGCGCGCGCTGCATTACGTGGAGGGGCCGAGCAAGATCACGCTCTTCACGGTGCGCAGCACCAAGGACGGCTCGGGCGGGCATTCGGGGCTGATGGTCTCGGACACGCATCGCGCGATGTTCGACCCTGCGGGCACCTTCTATCATCCCCGCGTTCCGGAACGGAACGACGTGCACTACGGGATCGACGACCGGGTGCTGGCCGTCTACATCGACTACCACGCGCGCGAGACCTACGACGTGATCGTGCAGGAGGTCGAGGTTCCGGCCGAGGTGGCGCGGCTCGCCATGCAGGAGATCCAGGCCTACGGACCCGTTCCCAAGGCGCAGTGCAGCCTTGCGGTGTCGCGGGTTCTGTCGCGCCTGCCGGGCCTCGAGGGGGTCGGTGTGTCGTGGTTCCCGAACGCCACGTCCGAGGCCTTTGCCCGGCTGCCGGGTGCGACCTACCGGGTGATCAGCGACGACGACGCCGACAAGAACCACGGCGTGCTGCTCGAGGCCGCGGCGCTCGACTTTCCCGACGCGACCGACAGCGAATAGAGCACCACCGCGCCGGCGAGGACAGCGGCGAGGACGTTCTTCGTCCGCATGCCGACGGCGAGCGTCGCGGCAGCGGCGGCGAGGCGGGGGACGTCGGGCTCTCCGCCCGTGGCCGCCGGCCAGAACACCAGCGGCGCGACAAGCCCCGGGATCACCGCGACAGGCGCATAGCGCAGGAGGCGCAGCGCCCAGTCGGGCAGCGCGCGGCTGCCGATCAGCCCGAGGAACGAGAAGCGGATCAGGAAGGTCCCGACGGCGATGGCGAGGATCACGATCCAGACCTCGGCGTCGCTCATGCGCGCCCCCGCGCCATGTGCCGCTCGGTGGCGGCGCCCACGGCCATGGCGAGCGCCGCCGCGATGAGAAGCCCCGCGTTGTAGGGGATGAACGCGAGCGCCAGCGCCGCCACGACCGAGGTCGCCGCGGCCGCCACATGGGCGAGCGTGCGCAGCATGGGCGCCATGATCGCGAGGAAGGTGATGGGCATCGCGAAGTCGAGCGCGTATTCCGGCGTAATGCGCTGCCCCGCCAGCGCCCCAGCAAGGGTCAGAAGGTACCACGAGGGCGCCACCGGCACGCAGACGCCGAAGAAGTAGGCGACGCGCTCGCCGAGGTCCATCCTCGGGTTCCGCTCGTACTCGGCCACGCTCATCGCGTAGCTCTGGTCGAAGGTCAGGTAGGCCACGCAGGCCCGCTGCCAGAGCGGCGCGGCCCCGAGATGGGGCAACAGCGCGGCCGAATACATCGCCATCCGCAGGTTGACGGCAAGCGCGGTCAGGATGACGACGATCGTCGGCGCGGCCTCGGTCATCTGCTGGATCGCCGCGAACTGCGAGGCGCCCGCGATCACGAGGACCGAGAAGGCCATCGTCTCGACAAGGCTCAGCCCCGCCTCGGTCGCCACCACGCCGAAGACGACGGCGAAGGGGCCGACGACGAGCATGAACGGCAGCGCGTCGCGGGCGCCGCGCCAGAACGCCCTCTTGGCGGAGGAGGAAGGCATTGATTTACCCCGGGTTGCGCTGCAGCACTACAGGACGGGACGGGAAGGATCAAACGGGTGCATGAGGTCGGGCGAGGCGGGGGGCGATGACGCCGGACACCGTCGTGATTGTCGACTGGTCGGGCGGGAACGACACCGGGCGCCGGCCGCGTAAGGACGCGATCTGGGCCGCCGTCGCGCGGCGGGGCGAGGGCGGCATCCCGCGCCTCTACCTGCGCAACCGCGGGATCGCGACCGGGTGGCTCGCGGATTTCCTCGGCGCCGAGCTGCGGGCGGGGCGCCGGGTGCTCGCGGGCTTCGACTTTCCCTTCGGCTATCCGGCGGGCTTTGCCCGGACCATCACCGGGCACGCCGATCCGCTCGCCGTCTGGGGCTGGATGGCGGAGCATCTCGAGGACGGACCCAAGGGCAACAACCGCTTCGACCTTGCCGGGCGGATCAACGGGATGTTCCCGGGCATCGGGCCGTTCTGGTTCAACGCGACCGGCCGCGACATTCCCGGCCTGCCGCACAAGGGCCGCGCGCGCGACGGCCACGGCATGGCCGAGCGCCGGGCGGTCGAGACCCTTGCGAAGGGAAGCTTCACCTGCTGGCAGATGGGCGGCGCGGGGGCCGTGGGGTCGCAGGCGATGACCGGGATGGCGGCGCTCGAGCGGCTGCGGCGCGCGCTGCCCGGTGCCGTGGCGGTCTGGCCGTTCGAGCCGCTCGACCGGCCCGTGGCCTTCGTCGAGGTCTGGCCGTCGCTGCTCGGCCCCGAGGTCAGGGCGGCGCTGCGGCCCGGAGAGGTCAAGGACGCAGTGCAGGTCCGGCTTCTCGCGCGGGCGATCCTCGGCATGGCCGAGGGCGGCACGCTGTCCGGTGCGCTTGCCGCGGTGCCCGAGGCGGCGCGGGCCGAGGAGGGCTGGATACTGGGCGTGGGGGCCGAGGGCGCCTTGCGCGCGGGCCTCAGGTGAAGACGCCGGCGACCCGGCCCAGAAGCATGAAGGCCCGCGCGGTCCGGGTGTCGGCCAGCGCCGCGATCTCGGCGTCGGTCGCGTGCTTCTCGAAGGCGCTGAAGACCTTGTCGAACTTGCGCAGGAAGTGGTGCACCGCGTCGCGGAAGACGGGATCGTTGCGCATCCGCGCGGCGGTGAGCGCGAGGCAGGACCGGTCGCGGATGCCGC
>DAINOF010000022.1:0-17838 GCA_036735505.1 Paracoccaceae bacterium | reverse complement strand
CCCAGACGCGCGATGGCCGCCTGGTTGACGTACCCCGCCGTCTCGATCGCTTCGCACAGCTCGGGCGTTACCGCCCCTGGCATCAGGAGCCCGTCGAGCCTCAGGTCCCGTGGCCCGATGGCGCCCGCACCCTGCCGTGCCAGCAAGTCCGACAGCCGCTCCATCGCCGGCTCGAGTTGCGCGCGGCTCAGCGACAGGCCCGCGGCCATCCGGTGCCCGCCGCCCTTCTCGACGAGGCCCTCGGCCGCCAGGCGCTGGATCGCGGCGCCGAGGTCGATACCCGTGGCCGACCGGCCCGATCCCTTGCCCGCCTCGCCGTCGAAGCCGATCACGACGGCCGGCCGGTTCGCCGCCTCCTTGAGCCGCGCGGCCACGATCCCCACGACGCCCGGGTGCCAACCGTCCCCCGCCGCCCAGACAAGCGGCGCGTCGAGCCCGCGCGCCTCGGCCTGCGCCAGAGCCGCCTGCCGCACCCGCGCCTCGACCTCCCGCCGCTCGGTGTTCAGGTCGTCGAGCCGATGCGCCAGCGCCTGCGCCTCCGCCGGGTCCGTCGCCGCCAGCAGCCGTGCGCCGAGATCCGCGCGTCCGATCCGGCCGCCGGCATTCACGCGCGGCCCCAGCACGAAGCCGAGGTGATGGGCCGTGGGCGCACGGTCGAGCCGCGCCACATCGGCGAGCGCCACGAGGCCCGGACGCTCGCGACGCGCCATGACCGCCAGCCCCTGCCGCACGAAGGCCCGGTTCACGCCGACGAGCGGGGCCACGTCCGCCACGGTCGCCAGCGCGACGAGGTCGAGCATCGCGAGAAGATTGGGTCCGGTCGCGCCGGCATCGCGCAGTTGGCGGTTCGCCTCGACGAGCATCAGGAACACGACCGCCGCCGCGCAGAGATGGCCGAGGCTTCGGTCCTCGTCCTGGCGGTTGGGGTTCACCACCGCTACCGCCGGCGGCAGGGTCTCGCCCGCGAGGTGATGGTCGAGCACGATCACGTCGGCGCCCCGCGCCGCCGCGATGGGCCCGTGCGAGAGCGTGCCGCAGTCCACGCAGACGATCAGCGCGTGATCGCGGGCGAGCGCCGCCATGGCGGGTTCGTTCGGGCCGTAGCCCTCGTCGATGCGGTCGGGAATGTAGAGCGTTGCGTCCCGCCCCATGGCGCGCAGCCAGCCCAGGAGAAGCGCGGCCGAGGCGCCGCCGTCCACGTCGTAATCGGCGAAGACGGCGATCCGTTCGCGGTCGCGCACGGCCGCGAGGAACCGCCGCGCCGCGGTCTCCATGTCGTGCAGGCCGCGGGGGTCGGGAAGCAGGTCCCGCAGGGCAGGGGAGAGATAGCCCGCCGCCGCGTCCGGTGCGACGCGGAAGCGGACCAGGACGCGGCAGACGGCGTCGGCGAGGCCGGTCGTCTGTGTCATCGCCTCCGACAGCCTGTCGTCCTCGGCCGTGGGCCCGACCCAGCGACGCCCGCCGAGCGAGGTCTCGACCCCGAGGAACGCGGTCATCGCGCCGCACCGGTCCGGGGTGCGGGTGGAAGCAGCGCCCGTGCCACGGGCTACTGGGTCGGGTTGCGGTAGATCATCCGCCGGACCGAGCCGGTCTTCGAGCGCATCAGGATCGTCTGGGCCTCGAGCCAGCCGACCTCGCGCTTTATCCCGGGCAGGAGCGAGCCGTCGGTCACGCCGGTCGCGGCGAAGATGACGTCGCTCGTCACCATGTCGTCGCGGGTGTAGACGCGGTCCAGATTGGAGATGCCGGCCTTCGCGGCGCGCTCGCGCTCGTAGTCGCTGCGAAACATCAGCCGGCCGTAGATCTGGCCGCCCATGCACTTGAGGGCCGCGGCGGCGAGCACGCCTTCGGGCGCCCCGCCCGAGCCCATGTACATGTCGATGCCGGTCAGGTGCGGCTCGGCGCAGTGCATGACGCCCGCGACGTCGCCGTCGGTGATCAGGCGGATGGCGGCGCCCGTGGCGCGGATCTCGGCGATCATGTCCTCGTGGCGGGGGCGTTCGAGCACGCAGACGGTGATATCCGTGGTCGACGCGCCCTTGGCGGCGGCCAGCGCCGAGACGCGCTCGGCCGGACTCATCGACAAGGTCACGACGCCGGGCTTGTAGCCCGGGCCGATGGCGAGCTTGTCCATGTAGACATCGGGGGCGTGCAGCATCGAGCCGCGCGGGCCCATGGCGATCACGGTCAGCGCGTTCGGCATGTCCTTGGCCGTGAGCGTCGTGCCCTCGAGCGGGTCGAGCGCGATGTCGACGGCGGGACCTTCGCCGGTGCCGACCTCCTCGCCGATATAGAGCATCGGCGCCTCGTCGCGCTCGCCTTCGCCGATCACGACGACGCCCTTGATGTCGAGCTTGTTGAGCTGCTCGCGCATGGCGGTGACCGCGGCCTGGTCGGCCGCCTTCTCGTCGCCCCGCCCGATGAGGCGCGCCGAGGCCAGTGCCGCGGCCTCGCTCACCCGGGCGAGCCCGAGCGACAGCATCCGGTCGTTGAAATCGGTCGGCGCGGACATGGCCTGTTCCTTCGGTGATCCCTCGTTGGCTCTCCTATGCCTGCCGGGCGCGCGGCGGGCAAGGGCGGTTGCGCGGGCGGCGGAGGCGGAGCGAGGGGGCTGTCTGCCCCCTCGCGCTCCCCCGAGGGTATTTGCGGACAGATGGAAGCGGCAAGCGGGAGGGGACCGGCGTTTCGGGCGCGGCGGAGTCGGCGGAGTTGAGAGACGGGGCGGTCCGGGTGCGGCGCCGGCCACAGGGGCAGTCGGGCGTTCGCGGGGGGGCGGCGGGCGGTCGGTCGGCGGGGCGGGGAGGCGGTGTCAGACGTCCTCGATCCGGATGGCCACGGGATCGGAGGCGAGAACGCCGGTCGCGCCCATGCCCGCGATGGCCGCGTCGAGCGCCGAGCGGGAGGTGCGGTGCGTGACGATGAGGACGGGCGCGGCCGCGTCGGCATGGCCGTACTGGCGCATCCGGTCGATCGAGACGCCCGCATCGCCCAGCACCGTCGCGATCTTGGCGAGCGCGCCCGGCTTGTCGACGAGCGCCATGCGCAGGTAGAAGGCCGCGGGCGAGCTGACCGTGGCGCCCGAGAGCTTTGCGAGCGTCGCCGCGGGCTGCCCGAAGGTCGAGACGCGCGTGCCCCGCGCGATGTCGAGGATGTCCGACAGGACCGCGCTCGCCGTCGGTCCCTCGCCCGCGCCGGCGCCGCGCAGCACGATCTGGCCGGCCGCGTCGCCCTCGAGCACCACCATGTTCGTCGCCCGCTCGAGTTGGCCGAGAGGCGAGGCCGCGGGCACGAGGCAGGGGCTCATCCGGCATTCGAGCCCGCGCCCCGTCTTCTGCGCGACGCCGAGGAGCTTGATCCGGAAGCCCATGTCGGCGGCGCGGGCGATGTCCTCGGCGGTGATGCGCTCGATCCCCTCGATCTGCACCGCCCCGAAGTCGACCTGCGCCCCGAAGGCGATGGCGGCGAGAAGCGCGAGCTTGTGCGCCGCGTCGATGCCGCCCACGTCGAGCGTAGGATCCGCCTCGAGATAGCCCAGAGCCTTCGCTTCCCCGAAGACCTCCTCGTAGGACAGGCCGGCGCTTTCCATCCGTGTCAGGATATAGTTGCAGGTGCCGTTCATCACGCCCATGACGCGGCGGACGTCGTTGGCGGCAAGCCCCTCGGTCAGCGCCTTCACCACCGGGATGCCGCCCGCGACCGCGGCCTCGAAGCGGATCACGTGGCCCCTGGCCTCGGCCGCGAGGGCGAGCGTCTGGCCGTGGAGGGCGAGCATCGCCTTGTTCGCCGTCACCACGTCCTTGCCGGCAGCGATGGCGGCCTCGACCGCGGCCTTCGCCGGGCCGTCGGCGCCGCCCATGAGTTCCACGAGGACGTCGACGTCGGGGCGCCGGGCCAGCGCCACGGGATCGTCCTCCCAGGCGAAGCCGTCGAGGCTCACGCCGCGGTCCTTCGCGCGGTCGCGCGCCGAGACGGCGGCGACGACGATCTCGCGGCCGCACCGTGCCCGGAGGAGGTCGCCGCGCCGGGCCACGATCTTGAGGACGCCGGCGCCCACGGTGCCGAGCCCGGCGATCCCGAGACGCAAGGGGGTGGTCATGTCGCGGCTCCTCGAGGGGTTGCGGGGCGGGCTTAGCGCAAGTCGGGCGGGGCGGCAATCATCCGCCGGGGCGGGGCCGGGCGCGCAGCGCATCGAGCGCGCGGCGGTCCTCGGGGCCAAGGCCCGCGGCCGCGGCGCGGGCCCGCAGCGCCTCGGACCGGGCGAGAAGGTCGGCCTCGGCCTCGGCCGCCGCCTCGGCCTCGGCGCCGAAGAGCGCGCCGGGCGCCGCCACCTCGTCGAAGGGGACGAGCCGCGGCGCACCCACGACCTCGGGGTCGATGCCGAGGTCCGGCCAGTCGGCGCAGCCCCCAAGCAGGAGGGCCGCGAGAAGAGGGATGGGGCGCATCGAACCTCCGTCGGGTGCGGGCGCGAGCCTAGCCGGGCGCGGGGGTGGCCCACAAGGCGCGGCCGCCTTGAACTGAACGGGCGTTCAGATAATCTCGCCCCATGGCGCGCAAGATCGGCTCCCATTCCGAGATCACCGGGCCGCGGGTGCGCGCGGCGGCGCTGCGGCTGTTTGCGCGGCACGGCTATGCGGCGGTCTCGATGCGCCGGATCGCCGAGGAGGTCGGCGTGCAGGCCGGCGCGCTCTATCTCTATACGCCCGACAAGCAGAGCCTGCTGTTCGACCTGATGAAGGGCCACATGGACGAGCTTCTGGCGGCCTGGGCCGGGCGGCCGCCGCAGGGGCCCCCGCGCGCGCGGCTCGAGGGCTTCGTGCGCTTCCACATCCTCTTCCACCTCGACCGGCCCGACGCGGTCTTTTTGTCCTACATGGAACTGCGCAACCTCGAGCCCGCGAACTTCGCCGCGATCGAGGCGCTGCGCCGCGCCTACGAGGTCGAGCTCGAGGCGATCCTGCGTGACGGCGTGGCGTCGGGGGCCTTCGCGGTGCCGGACCTCAAGCTCGCCACCCGCGCCGTCATCGCCATGCTGACCGGCGTCACGACCTGGTACCGCGAGGGCGGGCGGCTGTCGCGCGAGGCGGTGGCGGAGCTTTACGCCGGAATGGTCCTGGGGGCGGTCGCAGGCCCTCTCGCCGCGGCGCAGGATCCGCGCTAGAGGAGCGGCGTGCAGGACGTCGTCTTCATCCTCAGGCCCAGCCGCGCGCGGCTCTGGGTCGCGCTCGGCTCGCTGGCGGGGGCGGGGCTTGCCCTCGTCTCGATCGGCGTCGTCGCCGCCGAGGCGGGATGGGTCCTGCGGGCGGGCTTCGTGGTCACGGGCGGGCTCTTGCTCTGGGGTCTCACGCCCCTGCGCGATGCCGGGTCGCGCGCGCTTGTCCTGACCGAGGCGGAACTCTCGGACTCGCGGGACGGGCCGATCTGCGCCATCGCCGACGTCGTCCGGGTCGAGCGCGGCGCCTTCGCGATCAAGCCCGCGCGCGGGTTCGCGCTTCGGCTCGCAGGCTCGGGGCCGCGCCGCTGGGTGCCGGGGCTGTGGTGGCGGACGGGCCGGACGATCGGGGTCGGCGGGCTGACCGGGGCGGGCGAGACGCGCGTCCTGGCCGAGATGATCGCCGCGATGGTCGCCGCGCGCGGCGACGCGCCGGTCACGTCCCCGCGCCGGCGTTCCACTCGATCTCGCTGATGAAGCGGGGCGCCGTCACGGTCGTCTCGGTCAGCGTCATCGGCTCCATGCCCACCACGTTGAAGAGCGGGCTCCAGTCCGTGAAGGTCGTCACCACCACGACCGAGTCGTGCTGGGCCATGATCGGGATGATGCTTGCCACTTCGCTGATGTTGGAATAGGGCACCACGCCCGGTCCGGAGGCTTGCGAGAACTGCAGCGTCAGGGCCGCATTTCCGAACTCGTCCACGGTGTTCTTGACGACCGAGACGCGGATGCGGTGGTTCTCGGTCGTCGGGCTCAGGAAGGCGTAGATCGACAGCGCGCCGTCGAGATAGTCCTGGTCGATCTGGCTTTGCTCGCGCGAGATCATGTCGGCGATCGTGTAGGACGCCTTGAGGTTCACGTTCTGCGTCTTGAACGCGTCCCAGAAGACGAACATGGCCGTGTAGGACCAGACGAGCAGCGGAAAGATGATCACCGCCTCGGTGGTGAAGGACCCGACCTCGCTCTGTCGGAAGCGGCGAAGGGCGGACGTGAACGCGCGCATCATGGCCTTACCTGCTCGGTTCGTTGACGAAGGCGGTGGTGGTGGACATGGCATAGTTGCCGTCGCCGTCGTACTGCAGCGCCAGCGCATGCCCGGTGCCGGGGAATACCGGCTGGAACAGGACGCAGACGCGTACCATCATCAGTTCGTTGTTGAAGCCGACCGCGTATTCCGTCTGGTCGAAGGGATCGATCTTGGATTCCACGTCGCGGCAGCGGGGGTCGCCATTGAGCGGACCCCAGGTGTTCATGTCGACGGGCCTCAGCTGGACCTGCACGCGGTCCATGCAGTTGTCGATGAAGAAGGTGTTGTCGCAGATCTGCTGCTTGAACTCGTCGAAGGTCGGCGGCTGCGGCGAGCCGAGCCGCAGCTCGCGCACCGCGAGGTCGGTGCTGCGCTCGAGCATCGCGTTGCGCAGCATCAGAAGCCCCATCTCGAACCCGGCGAGGAAGATCGTCATGAAGATCGGGAACAGGATGACGAATTCGACCGTCGAGCTCCCGCGCTCGTCCCGCACGAGGCGGGACGGCCGCAGGCGGTGAAGAGCGTGCCGGATCACAGCGTGAGCCTCAGCTGGTTGATCGTCTTGGCGATCGCCTTGAACGCGCTGTCGATGTTGAGGTTCTGGATGCGGAAGTGGTGTGCGGGCGAGCTGGCGCACTGCTCCATCAGCGTCTGCACGGCACTGGGCGCGAAGAACGAGATCGTGAAGACCGTGATCCGGTTCGCCTTGACCATGTCCCCGCTGTCGTCGATCACGGGTACCTTCGCTTCCGCGCAGGCGCGCAGGATGTTGTCCTCGTTCCGCGATCTGGTGTGCTCGACCGACCCGTCATGATACGTGGTCTGCGACGGGTAACCCTTTTCGACCACGCTCGCGGCCCGCATTTCAAGGTTGCGATTGAACGAGCCGTATCGGTCCAGGATGTCGCCGAAGTTGTCGGACATCACGGGGGCCTCGTCTGCGCCCGGGACGGTTTCGCCGGTCTCGCCACCCCCTTCACCGCCGCCATATGCCGCAGTGGCATTCACGGCACTGTAGAGGAAGAAGGGATCGTCATAGATGTGGCTGTAGTTCCAGTCGCGCCGCGTGCCGCCGTCGTTGACGCCGTCGTCGGGCACGCGCGGGCGGGTCTGGTCGGTGGTGCGGCCGTCCGTCATGAGGACGATGTACTTGACGACGTTGTCGTCGAAGTCGGCCGGGCGGTACTTGTAGTCCTCATGAACCGCGCCCCGGTTTGCGAGTTCGGTGAAGACGGGACGCGACGACGGATTGAGAAGCGCCACCCCGTACTTCATCCCGATGTGGGTCGCGGTGCCGTCGTGCAGCTTGATGTTGTCGATGTAGGTGCGGATCACGTCGTAGTCGTTGGCCGCATACAGGATCGCCGCGTCGTTCTTCGGGCACCAGCCCCAGTTCATCCAGGTCGTGTCGACGGCCCAGCGCATGAAGTGCGGAAGCTGCTGGCTCGATCCCGTCGGCAGGTCGGCATGGCCGAAGTCGGCGTCGGTGACTTCCTTGCACGAGCTCCACATGTGCCAGGGCGAGCCGCCAAGAATGTCGAAGACGTCCCAGCCCGGGTTCACGTGACCGGCGTAGGGGATGATGTTGATCGTCGTGCTCGAGGTCGCGTCGGGCTGCGTGCAGACCAGTCCGGTCTCGTCGCATTCGACCTGCAGCACCGCCTTCGCAAAGCCGTGCACGGCCTCCTTCAGGCGGGTGATCCGGTTGTCCGCGACCGTCGTGCCGTCGGTCGCGCCCCAGCGCATCGACCCCGAGATGTCGAGCACGAGCGAGATCTCGACGTTCTGCTCGTTCTCGCGCGCGCCGCTCGCGATCGGCGTGGACAGCGTCGGCACGTTGAGCATGTGCATGAAGAACGTGGGCACCTGCGCCTGGGTGGTGGCGTTCACCGACCGGCCGACCAGTTCCACCCCGCCGATAAGCTCGGACTCGACGCTGACGTTCACGATCGACGGCTCGTAGCCGGCCTTATCGAAATAGTCCTGGACCACAGCCTGGGGATCGAGCTGCTGGTCCAGCGCGGCGGCCGACAGCATCGCGCTGTCCAGCGTGTTCTGCATGTGAACGCGCCGCGTCTCGAAGCGCATCATGTCGACGGCCATGCCGCCGACGAGGATCATCATCACGAACAGGCACAGCGAGAACATGATGATCGAACCGTCCTCCTCCCGTCCGAACTGCCGCAGCAGGGCGCGCATTGCTGCGCTCCGCCCGGCGCGCCGGGTCTTCCGGTTGAGGGTCGGCCTGAACTTGCCGGTCGCATCTGACATGACGAACCACTCCTTCGATCGGGTCGCGCACTTGAACCACGCAAATATTGGGGCGGCTCGTGGCAGAATTTGGGCGGCTTCACATCGTATTCACACCAATGCGGTGGACTGGGGAAATCAACGGGCGGCGGCAGAACGGATTTCGTTCGCTGGCGCAACAATGCCCCGGCATGGTGCGGCCGGCGGCGCGGCTCTACGGTTCGGCAAGAGCCCGGTGCGAAGGTGATTCGGCCCGGGCGCGAGGGAGGATGACGACGATGGACCAGTCGATGCCGGCGGCGGAGACGAGCTTCCGCGACTCCGTGGACCTGATGTTCAACCGGGCCGTCCGGCTCATGGACCTCTCGCCCGGGCTCGAGGAGAAGATCCGGGTCTGCAATGCGACCTACACGGTGCGCTTCGGGGTCCGGCTGCGCGGCGGCATCCAGACCTTCACCGGCTTCCGCAGCGTCCATTCCGAGCACATGGAGCCCGTGAAGGGCGGCATCCGCTACTCGCTCGCTGTCACCCAGGACGAGGTCGAGGCGCTCGCCGCGCTGATGACCTACAAGTGTGCGCTGGTCGAGGCGCCCTTCGGCGGCTCGAAGGGCGGGCTCTGCATCGACCCGCGCGAATACAACGAGCACGAGCTTGAACTCATCACCCGCCGCTTCGCCTACGAGCTGGCCAAGCGCGACCTCATCCACCCCGCGCAGAACGTGCCCGCGCCCGACATGGGCACCGGCGAGCGCGAGATGGCCTGGATCGCCGACCAGTACCGGCGGATGAACACGACCGACATCAACGCCTCCGCCTGCGTCACCGGCAAGCCGATCCACGCGGGCGGCATCCATGGCCGGGTCGAGGCGACGGGCCGTGGCGTCCAGTTCGCGCTGCGCGAGTTCTTCCGCCACCCCGAGGACGTGAAGCGCGCGGGCCTCTCGGGCGGGCTCGAGGGCAAGCGGGTCATCGTCCAGGGCCTGGGCAACGTGGGCTACCACGCCGCCAAGTTCCTGTCCGAGGAGGATGGCGCCAAGGTCACGGCCATCATCGAGCGCGACGGCGCGCTGGTGGACGAGGACGGGCTCGACGTCGAGGCGGTGCGCGGCTGGATCGCGCGGCACGGCGGCGTGTCGGGCTTCGCCGGCTGCACCCATGTGGCCGACGGCGCCAGCGTGCTCGAGGCCGACTGCGACCTCCTGATCCCGGCGGCGCTCGAGGGCGTCATCAACCTCGGCAACGCCAGGCGGATCCGCGCGCCGCTGATCGTCGAGGCCGCGAACGGTCCGATCACGGCGGGCGCCGACGACATCCTGCGCAAGAAGGGCACCGTCATCATCCCCGACCTCTACGCCAACGCGGGCGGGGTGACCGTGTCCTACTTCGAATGGGTCAAGAACCTGAGCCACATCCGCTTCGGCCGGATGCAGCGCCGGCAGGAGGAATCGCGCCACCAGCTGATCGTGGACGAGCTCGAGCGCCTCTCGGCCGACAGCGGCATCGGCTGGACCCTCTCGCCCGGCTTCAAGGACCGCTACCTGCGCGGCGCGGACGAGCTGGAACTTGTCCGATCCGGGCTCGACGACACGATGCGCACCGCCTACGGCGCCATGCGCCAGGTCTGGCACGGTCGCGAGGGCGTCGAGGACCTGCGCATCGCCGCCTACATCGTCGCCATCGAGCGCGTGGCGCGGAGCTACCGCGAAAAGGGGCTCTGAGCCAGCCTCGCCCCAATGGGCAAGACTGGCGCGTCGCAGATGATCTGCGTCGCCGACGTCGGACGGGAACCGCGTGCCTGCCTGCGGTGGCGCGGAACCGGGCAATCGGAGGGTCCGGGTTGCGGCAGAGGAAAAAATAGTTCCTCTCTGTCGCATCCGGTTCTTGCAGCTGCGGGCACGAGTTGCTTTGCTCGGTCGCGCAAACCGGGGACGATCCATGCGGTATTCGGCGCTCGCCGTTCTGAAGGAAGGGCTGACGGGACAGAAGGGCTGGAGGCCCGTCTGGCGCGACCCCGCGCCCAAGGCGGAGTACGACATCGTCATCATCGGCGGCGGCGGGCACGGGCTGTCGACGGCCTACTACCTCGCCAAGGAGCACGGGCTGCGCAACGTCGCCGTGCTCGAGAAGGGCTACCTCGGCGGCGGCAGCGTCGGGCGGAACACGACCATCGTGCGGGCGAACTACTTCCTGCCGGGGAATTCCGAGTTCTACAGCCATTCGCTGAAGCTCTGGGAAGGGCTCGAGGCGGATCTCAACTACAACGTGATGCATTCCCAGCGCGGGCTCATCAACCTGTTCCACTCGGACGGCCAGCGCGACGCCTTCGTCCGCCGCGGCAACGCGATGATCAACCAGGGCGACGACGCGATCCTGCTCGATCGCGAGGGCGTACGGCAGCACCTGCCCTATCTCGACTTCGACAACATCCGCTTCCCCGTCTACGGCGGGCTCCTCCACCCCCGCGGCGGCACCGCGCGGCATGACGCGGTCGCCTGGGGCTATGCGCGCGGCGCGGACCAGCGCGGCGTCGACCTCATCCAGAACTGCAAGGTCACGGGGATCGACATCGAGGCCGGCCGCGTCACCGGGGTGCAGACCACCCGCGGCGCGATCCGGGCGAAAAAGGTGGGGATCGTGGTCGCCGGGCGCTCGGGGCAGGTCGCGGCCATGGCGGGGATGCGCCTGCCGATCGAGAGCCACGTCCTTCAGGCCTTCGTGACGGAGGGGCTGAAGCCCATGATCGACCATGTGGTGAGCTTCGGCATGGGGCACTTCTACATCTCCCAGTCGGACAAGGGCGGGCTCGTCTTCGGGGGCGATCTCGACTTCTACGCCTCCTATGCCGCGCGGGGGAACCTGCCCATGGCCGAGCATGTGATGGACGCGGCGATGACGCTGATGCCGGCGATCGGCAAGGCGAAGGTCCTTCGGAGCTGGGGCGGGATCATGGACATGACGCCCGACGGCTCGCCCATCATCGACAGGACCCCCGTCGAGGGGCTCTACATCGACTGCGGCTGGTGCTACGGCGGGTTCAAGGCGGTCCCCGGCTCGGGCTTCTCCTTCGCCCATCTGATCGCGACCGACCGACACCATGCGCCCGCCGCCCGCTACCGGCTTGACCGGTTCCGGACGGGCATCGGGCTGATGGACGAGGAAGGCACGGGCAGCCAGCACAACCTGCACTAGCGCCAGGGGGAGAGGGCGAAGTTGAGTATTTGGACCAAGATGAAGAGGCGGGCATAAGATGCGGATCGGCTGTCCCCATTGCGGCGCGCGGGATCTCCGCGAGTTCACCTACCGGGGTGCGGCCGTGGCGCTCGACCGGCCCGACCCGGACGCCGGGTTCGAGGCCTGGGACGCCTATCTCCACCTGCGCGACAACCCGGCCGGCGAGACGCGGGACCTGTGGTATCACGAGCCCTGCGGCGCCTGGATCGAGGTGACGCGGGACACGGTGACCCATGCCGTCCACGGCAGCCGCCCGGCGCGGGAGGCCGCGCGATGAGGGTGGCGGGACGGGGCCTCGTCGACCGCGACCACGACGTGGCCTTCTCGTTCGACGGGACGACCTACAAGGGCTTCCGGGGCGACACGCTCGCCTCGGCGCTTCTGGCCAACGACGTCCGCCTCGTGGCGCGGTCGTTCAAGTATCACCGCCCCCGCGGGATCTGGTCGGCCGGGTCGGAAGAGCCGAACGCGCTCGTGACTGTCGGCACGGGCGCGGCGCAGACGCCCAACGTCCGCGCCACGGTGCAGGAGATCTGGGAGGGGATGGAGGCGGTCAGCCAGAACCGCTGGCCCTCGCTCCGGCGCGACGCCCTTGCGGTCAACGACCTGATGGCGCCGTTCCTGTCGGCCGGGTTCTACTACAAGACCTTCATGTGGCCGCGGAGCTTCTGGGAGCGGGTCTACGAGCCGCTCATCCGGCGCGCGGCGGGACTGGGGGCGCTGTCGGGCGACCACGACACCGGCCGCACCGACAAGGCCTTCGCCTTCTGCGACCTTCTCGTGATCGGGTCGGGTCCCGCAGGACTCATGGCGGCGCTGACCGCCGCGCGGGCGGGGGCCGACGTGATCCTCGCGGAGGAGGACAGCCGGGCAGGGGGCCGGCTTCTCGCCGAGACCCACGAGGTGGACGGCCTGCCGGGGCCGCAATGGGTGGGCTCGGTCCTGAACGAGCTGGTCGGGATGCCGAACGTGCGCCTGATGGAGCGCACCACCATCACCGGCGTCTACGACCACGGGACCTATGGCGCGCTCGAGCGGGTGGGCCTCCACCGCGCCCCAGGCGGCGACGCGCCGCTCGAGTGCTTCTGGCGGATCGTCGCGAAACAGGCCGTGCTGGCGGGCGGCGCGCACGAGCGCGCCATCGCCTTCCGCGACAACGACCGCCCCGGCGTGATGAGCGCGGGCGCGGTGCGCGCCTATCTCAACCGATGGGGCGTGAGCCCGGGGAAATCCGTCGCGATCTTCTGCAACAACGACGACGCCCACCGCACCGCGCGCGACCTGCAGGCGGCGGGCGTGCGGGTGGCGGCGCTGATCGACGTGCGCGAGGACGCGCAGCTCCCGCGCGACATGCCGGGCTATGCCGGCGCCGTGGTGAGCGGTACGAAGGGGCGCCTCGGGCTCGAGGAGGTGATCATCCGCGATGGCGCGGGCGAAAAGGCGATCCGCGCCGACTGCCTCGCCGTCTCGGGCGGCTGGAACCCGGGCGTGCATCTCACCTGCCACATGAACGGCCGGCCGGTCTGGCGCGAGGACATCGCGGCCTTCGTCCCCGCGCCGGGCGCGATCGCGGGGCTGCATCCGGCCGGCGCCGCGAACGGCGTCTTCTCGACGGCGGGCTGCCTCGCCGACGGGGTACGGGCGGCGGGCGCGGCGCTCGAGGCGCTGGGGCTCACCGTCCCTCAGGTCGATCTCCCCGAGGCCGAGGACGGCGCCTGCAGGCTCCAGCCCTACTGGCAGGTTCCGGGCGAGGGCCGCGCCTGGCTCGACTTCCAGAACGACGTCACCGTGAAGGACATCCGCCTCTCCGCGCAGGAGAACTTCCGCAGCGTCGAGCACATGAAGCGCTACACCACGCAAGGCATGGCGACCGACCAGGGCAAGACCTCGAACGTGGCCGCGCTCGCCATCCTCGCCGACACGACCGGCCGCACGATCCCCGAGACAGGCACGACGACCTTCCGCCCGCCCTACACCCCCGTCTCCATCGCCGCGATGGGCGCGGGCAGCCGGGGCGCGGGCTTTGCGCCGCAGCGCTTCACCACCTCGCACCGGGCGTCGGTCGAGCGCGGCGCGCCGATGATCGAGGCCGGGCTCTGGTACCGGCCGTCCTACTTCCCCAAGCCCGGCGAGACGACCTGGCGGCAGTCCTGCGACCGCGAGGTGACGATGGTGCGCACCAGCGTGGGCGTCTGCGATGTCTCGACGCTGGGCAAGATCGACATCCAGGGACCTGGCGCGGCCGCCTTCCTCGACTTCGTCTACACCAACACCTTCTCGACCCTGCCGGTGGGGCGCGTCCGCTATGGCCTCATGCTGCGCGAGGACGGCTTCGTGATGGACGACGGCACGACCGCGCGGCTCGGGCAGCACCACTACGTCATTACGACGACGACGGCGGGGGCGGCTCTGGTCATGCGGCACCTCGAGTTCGTGCACCAGTGCCTGAGGCCCGATGCCGACCTCCGCATGATCTCGGTCACCGAGCAGTGGGCGCAGTTCGCCGTGGCCGGGCCGCGGTCGCGCGAGCTTCTGAACGTCATCCTCGACGCGCCCGTCGACGATGCGTCCTTCCCCTACATGGCCTGCGGCGCGGTCCATGTCGCGGGCGTGCCCGGGCGGCTCTTCCGCATCTCCTTCTCGGGCGAACACGCTTATGAGGTCGCCGTGCCGGCACGCTACGGCGAAGGGCTCTGGCGCTACCTTACCTCCCAGGCCGAGGCGATGGGCGGCGGACCCTACGGGATGGAGGCGCTGAACGTGCTCAGGATCGAGAAGGGACACATCACGCATGCCGAGATCCACGGCCGCACCACCGCCTTCGACATCGGCATGGAGCGGATGGTGTCGTCGAAGAAGGATTGCGTGGGCCGGACGATGGCCGGGCGGCCGGGGCTGACGGGCGACGACCGCGAGCAGCTCGTGGGCCTGAGGCCGGCGGGCGAGGTGAAGCAGGTCACCGCAGGGGCGCATCTCTTCCGCGCGGGCGATCCGGCGACGCGCGAGAACGACCAGGGCTACGTCACATCGGTGGGCTACTCGCCGACGCTCGGCACCACGCTCGCGCTCGGCTTCCTTCGGGGCGGGCGAGCGCGGCACGGGGAACGGGTGCGGATGGTCGACCATCTGCGCAAGATCGAGACGCTCTGCGAGGTGACCCACCCCGTCGCCCTCGATCCCGAGGGAGGGCGGCTTCGTGGCTAGGCTCGTGGCGCGGTCGGCTTCCGAGGGACTGCTTCCGGTCGCCGCCGGACGCATGACATTGTCCGAGGTCCTGCCCGCGGCGATCACCTCGGTCGCCCCCTTCGCGGGCGAGGAAGGCGCCGTCTCGGCGGCGCTCATGGACGCCACCGGGGCGGGGTTCCCGGACCCGAACCGCTGGACGGGCGGGGCCGCGCGGATCGTCTGGACCGGGCCGGGGCAGGCCATGGTGCTGGGCCCCCGCGTCGCGCCCGGGGGCGCGGCGGTGACCGACCAGTCGGACGCCTGGGCGATCCTGCGGCTCGAGGGGGCGGGGGCCGAGGCGGTGCTCGCCCGGCTCGTGCCGGTCGACGTCCGCCGGGCGCAGTTCCCGCCGGGCCACGCCGCGCGCACGATGCTCCACCACATGACCTGCACGCTGATGCGCGTCGGGGACGCGGCCTTCGAGATCATGGTCTTCCGCTCGATGGCGGCGACCGCCGTGCACCACCTCGAGATCGCGATGAAGAGCGTCGCGGCGCAGGGGCTCTAGCCGCCTCCGGCCGAAGCGACCCCGGGCGAAGGAAGCCGGGGCGCGTGCGGCGGCTCTCGACTCCGGGGGCGAAGCGGCGGATATTGTCGCGATGAGTCTCCCTCCCGGCTTCATCGACGAGCTTCGCGCCCGGATCTCGCTGAGCCAGGTCGCCGGCCGCAAGGTGACCTGGGACCGGCGCAAGTCCAACCCTGGACGGGGCGACCACTGGGCGCCGTGCCCCTTCCACCAGGAAAAGACCGCCTCGTTCCACGTCGACGACCGCAAGGGCTACTATCACTGCTTCGGCTGCCAGGCGGGCGGCGACGTCTTCAAGTTCGTCCAGGAGACCGAGAACCTGGGCTTCATGGAGGCCGTGGAGCAGCTCGCCCGCGAGGCCGGGATGGAGCTGCCCGCACGCGACCCCGGCGCACAGGAACGGCTCGACCGGCAGGGCCGGCTCGCCGAGGTGATGGAGCAGGCGCTGCGCCACTTCCGGCTGCAGCTGCGAACCGCCGCCGCCGCGCCCGCGCGCGACTACCTCGCGGGCCGCGGCCTGTCGCCCGAGGCCTGCGACCGCTGGGAGATCGGCTTTGCGCCCCCCGGCTGGACGGCCTTGCGCGACCGGCTGGCGGGGCAGGGCGTGACGCCCGACCTCCTTCTCGCCGCCGGTCTCGTCAAGGCCACAGACAAGCGCGCCGACCCCTACGACGTCTTCCGCAACCGCATCATCTTTCCGATCCGCGACGCCCGCGGGAGGTGCATCGCATTCGGCGGCCGCGCGATGGACCCGGCCGACCCGGCCAAGTACCTCAATTCTCCCGAGACCGCGCTCTTCGACAAGGGCCGCACGCTCTTCAACCACGGCCCCGCGCGCGAGGCGGCGGGGCCGGACCGGCCGCTTGTCGTGGCCGAGGGCTACATGGACGTCATCGCGCTGGCCGAGGCGGGCTTCCGCGCCGCCGTGGCGCCGCTCGGCACCGCGATCACCCCCGACCAGCTCCGGCTCATCTGGCGCATCCACCCCGAGCCCGTCGTGGCGCTCGACGGCGACGGGGCGGGGCTCCGGGCGGCGATGCGCCTGGCCGACCTCGCGCTGCCGCTGCTCGAGGCGGGGCGGTCGCTGCGCTTTGCCATCCTGCCCGAGGGGCAGGACCCCGACGACCTGATCCGGTCGCGGGGCGCGGCCGCGATGCAGGCGGTGCTCGACGCGGCCGAGCCCATGGTGCGCCTCGTCTGGCGGCGCGAGACCGAGGGCAAGGTCTTCGACAGCCCCGAGCGCCGCGCCGCGCTCGACCACGCGTTTCGCGAGCGCTTGCAAACGATCCGCGATCTCTCGCTCCGCCGCCATTACGGCGAAGAGATCGATCGCCTGCGGCACGCGCTGTTCTTTCCCGGCCGCCCGCCCCGCGGCAGTGGCGGCGGCGACAGGCGCGGCCGGTACCAGCCGGTCCCTGCCATGCCCTTGCCGACGACGCGCGGCTCGCTTCTGGCCGGGGCGGGCACGGACGTCGAGGAGCAGATCCGCGAGGCGGTCATCCTCGCCGCGCTCGTCGTGAACCCCTGGCTCGTCCGGCGCGTCGAGTCCGAGCTCGAGCGTCTGGTCTGCGTCGGCCCCGATCACGGCCGCATCCTGTCGGCGCTTCTCGCCGCCGGTCCGCGCGCGACGCAAGGCCAGCTCGTGGCCGCGCTCGGGCCGGCCGCCCTTGAAAAGCTCTTCGCCGCCCGCCATGTCCAAGTCAGCGCCGGGTTCCGGCACGCCGGGGATCCGGACGTGGCCGAGCAAAGCGTGAAGGGCGAGCTCGAGAAGCTGTTCCGCGCGCGCGGCGTCCGCAGCGAGACGCGGGAGGCAGAAGCCGACATCGCCGGGCTCGCGGACGAGGGGATCACCTGGCGGCTGCGGCAGGCGGCCGAGGGGTTCTCCTCGGCGCTGCGGGGGCTGGCCGAGGACAAGACGGAGTTCGTGGTGGCCGAGAACGGCGTCCGGATGAGCAAGGACGAGCGCGCGGCGTCCGAGGCGCTCTTTTCCGCGATCGATTTCGCGAAAGGTGGCCGGAAGTCCGGCCGCCCGGAATGACCTCACTCACGGGGGAAAACCGGGTAAACGGGTTGCGAATCTCTGATTCGCCCTAAATGATTCGCCGATGGTGCCCCCGGGCGCCAGGACAGACAGCCAGGAGTGCCGGATGGCCGCCAAGGATACCGACGAGCGCAAGCAGGACGACCAGGACAGCGACGGCGCGATGCTCGACATGAGCCAGGCCGCGGTCAAGCGGATGATCGGCGACGCCAAGGAACGTGGCTACATCACCTACGACCAGCTGAACGCCGTCCTGCCGCCCGAGCAGGTGTCCTCGGAACAGATCGAGGACGTGATGTCGATGCTGTCCGAGATGGGCATCAACATCA
>DAINOF010000021.1:0-18073 GCA_036735505.1 Paracoccaceae bacterium | reverse complement strand
GCCTCGATATCGGCGCGCGCGGTCTGCGCGACGAGGCGGCCGAGCTCCTGGTCGCCCTTCACCGCGACAAGCGTCGAGCGCCGCGGGATGTTGAAGCGCTGCGTGATCTCGTCGTTCTTCCAGAGGTCCCAGTCGATGTCGATGAAGGTGATGGTCGCGTCATAGGCCGGGTTCTCGGCCTTCAGCGCCTCGATGACGCGTGTCTGCGCGGCGCAGGTCGAGCACCAGCTGGCCTTCCAGTCGAGGAAGAGCGTCTTTCCGGCCGCGAGTTCGCGGTCGACGAGGCCGGGTTCATAGGCGATCGCACCCGCGCGGGCGGCGGCGGGGACGAGAGCGGCGACAATGGGGGCGATCAGAAATTCACGGCGATTCATGGGCGGGGGTCCCGGGTCAGAGTGAAACGGAGAGGTCGGCGAGCCAGGCGGGCATGACGGACAGAAGCCAGCCTTCGGCGGCGTGGTGCAGGCGGAACAAGATGGCGAGGCCGGTGGCGAGGAAGACCCCGCCGAGGATCGGGCGCGCCGAACTGGCCAGACGGCGCATCGCGGCCTGACGGCGGAGAATGGCGGCGCGGGCGCCGTAGCCGAGCGCAAGGACGATGGTCGAGACGCCGAGCGCGAAGGCCATGAGCGTGGCGGTCACCGCGCCAAGCGCCTGCTGCTGGCTCGCGAGCGCGATGGCTCCGCCGAGCGTCGGGCCGATGCAGGGGCTCCAGACCGCGCCCAGAAGCGCGCCGCCCGCGAACTGGCCGCGCAGGCCCGTGGTCTCGATGGCGTCGATGCCCGCGTCGGCGCGGGCCGAGACGCCGGCCGTCGCCGTGGCGAAGGCGCCCGAGACGCGCGGCACCAGCAGCACGAGGCCGAAGCCGATCATCAGGACCGCGCCCGCGTCGGTCACGGTGTCCTCGGTCAGGCCGAGGGCCCGGCCGAAGGCGGTCACGACGAGGCCCACGAGCACGAAGGACGCGCTCATCCCCGCGGCGAGCGCGACGGGGCCCAGCCGATGCGACTGGAGCGCGCCCGCAAGCACGATCGGCAGGACCGGCAGCACGCAGGGGTTGATCAGCGTCAGAAGGCCAGCGCCATAGGCGAGAAGAAGATCCATGTCGATGGCATAGGGCGCGGCGCGGCGGCCTGTCACATGAATTGGTGGTGAACTCCGTTCACGTCCGCGTCAGCGCGTGCGCCTTCTGGCGCGAGAGCTGCACGGCGAGGATGCCGCCCGCGATGATCGCGACGCCGACGAGGTCCGCAGGGCCCAACGTCTCGGACAGGAACGCCGCGGCGACGGCCACGCCGAAGAAGGGATTGAGGAAGTGGAAGGTGGCGGCGCGGGTCGCGCCGATGCGGTTGACGAGCCAGAACCAGGCCAGTGTGGCGGCGAGGCCGGGCACCAGCGTGGTGTAGGCGAAGGCCAGCACAAGCGGCCAGGTCCAGTTCACCGTCAGCGTCTCGGTGGCGAGCGAGACGGGGATGAGCGCCGCGCTGCCGACCAGCATCTGCAGTCCCACGATCATCAGGAGGTTCCCGCCCGACGAGGCGCCCCGGACCGACAGCGTGGCGAGCGTGAGCGCGAGCACGCCGCCAAAGCACAGAAGCAAGCCCTCAAGGTCGACGCCGCCCGACAGGCGGCTTCCCATGATCAGCGCCACGCCCGCGAAGCCCGCGACAAGGCCCGCGACGCCGAGCGGCCGCAGCGTCTCGCCGAAGACCGCAAAGGCGGCGACGGCGACGAGAAGGGGGAGGGTCGAGGCGATGATGGCGGCCAGCGAAGCCTCGACCGTCTGCATCGCGACGAAGTTGAGCCCTAGGTAGAGCGCGTTCTGGCAGATGCCGAAGATCACCGTCGCGCGCCATTGCGCGGGCGTGAGCCGCCAGGTCTGGCCGAGCGCCAGCGCGATGCCGACGCCGAGGCCCCCCGAGACGAGGAAGCGCAGGGCGAGCGCGGCGATGGGCGGGGCGTCGGCCACGATGATCCGCGCCGAGGTGAAGGCCGAGGACCACATGAAGGCGAAGGCCAGGCCCATCAGGACGGCGCGGATGTCCAAGTCAGATCTCCGAGAGTGACCCGGCCCTGTTCGCGCGTCCTGCCGGGGAAGGCAAGGCGTCTGCTGCCGGGCCTCTGCAGGACGGGGGCCACAGCAGGACCGGGTTACAAGAAGGGCCGCCCCGCGGCGCGGGCGACCCTTGAAGGCGCGCTTTCTGGGGGCGCCGGGCGGGCGTCAGCCGTTGACGCTGTCCTTCAGCGCCTTTGCGACGGTGATCTTGACCACCTTGTCGGCCGGCTTCTTGATCGTGTCGCCGGTGGCCGGGTTGCGCACCATGCGCTCGGGCCGTTCGCGGCAGTAGATCTTGCCGACGCCCGGAAGCGTCACGGCGCCGCCCGAGGCGACTTCCTTCGTGATCACCTCGGACAGCGCGTCGAGCGCGGCACCTGCGGATTTCTTGTCGGACCCCATGTGTTCGGCCAGAGCGGCGACGAGCTGGGTCTTGGTCATCGGTTTTGCCATGTATGGTCTCCTCGTTCGGCCCTTGCCTTGGGGCTCATTCGATCAATTTAGCGGCATCTTGATAGCGCACACAACGGTTTGTGTCAGTAAAATAACGTCCAAACCGCATTTTGTGGTCGGTTTTCGCCGCTCAGAGGAAGGCCGTCTCTTCGAAGCTCCTCAACTTGCGGCTGTGGATTCGTTCCAGCGGCATGTCGCGGAGCGCCTCCATCGCCCTGATTCCGATCAGGAGGTGACGTGCCACCTGGGTCCGGTAGAAGTCGGACGCCATGCCGGGCAGCTTCAACTCGCCATGCAGCGGCTTGTCGGAGACGCAGAGAAGCGTGCCGTAGGGCACCCGGAAGCGGAAGCCGTTGGCGGCGATGGTCGCGCTTTCCATGTCGAGCGCGATGGCGCGCGACTGGCTGAGGCGCTGGACCGGGCCGGACTGGTCGCGCAATTCCCAGTTGCGGTTGTCGATGGTTGCCACCGTGCCCGTCCGCATGATGCGCTTGAGGTCGTAGCCCTCGACCTGGCTCACCTCGGCCACCGCACGTTCGAGCGCGATCTGGATCTCGGCCAGCGCCGGGATCGGCACCCAGACGGGCAGGTCGTCGTCGAGCACGTGGTCCTCGCGCAGGTAGGCATGGGCGAGCACGAAGTCGCCCAGCCGCTGCGAGTTCCTGAGGCCCGCGCAATGGCCGACCATCAGCCAGGCGTGCGGGCGCAGGACCGCGATGTGGTCGGTCGCCGTCTTGGCGTTCGAGGGGCCGACCCCGATGTTGACCAGCGTGATGCCCTGGCTGTCCTTGCGCTTGAGGTGGTAGGTCGGCATCTGCGGCAGCTTCGCGGGATGCGCGAGCGGCTGGTCGGGGCCGGTGATCTCGGCGTTGCCCGGGCCGACGAAGGCGGTGTAGCCCGAGGCCGGATCGGCGAGCGCCCCGCGGGCGAAGGCCTCGAACTCCTCGACGTAGAACTGGTAGTTGGTGAACAGGACGTGGTTCTGGAAATGGTCCGCCCGCGTCGCCGTGTAGTGCGACAGGCGCGCGAGCGAATAGTCGATCCGCTGGGCGGTGAAGGGCGCGAGCGCGCCCGACCCGTCGGGGTGGGTGTAGCCGAAGCCGTTCACGATGTCGTCGTGGGTGGTTGTGAGGTCCGGCACGTCGAAGAAGTCGCGCAGCGAGAAGTCCATCACGCCTTCCTGCGGCACCGTAAGCCCGGCATCGTTCGCCACCGCGAAATGGACCGGCATGGGGGTGGCCGAGGGTCCGATGGTGACGGCCACCCGATGGTTCTCGATCAGGAGGCGGACCTGCTGGGTCAGGTAGTTCTCGAAGAGGTCGGGCCGTGTGATTGTGGTGGAATAGGTGCCGGGGGCGCCCACGTAGCCGAAGGAGAGCCGGCTGTCGACAAGGTCGAAGCTTGTCGTCGTGATGCGGATCTCGGGGTAGAAGGCCCGGAAGCGCGAGGCGGGGCGGCCGCCTGCCAGCGTTTCCGTGAAGCGGTCGCGCAGGAAGTCGACGGCGGTGCCGTAGAGCGCCTTGAGCCGCGCCACGGCCGCGCGGGCGTCGGTGAACTGTTCCGGTCCCGGCACTTCGGGCGAAATCACCGGGAGCTTGGGTTCCGCGAAGGTCATGTCGTCTCCTCGAAGAGGGGGGTCAGCGCGAAGCGGGTCACGTCGACCAGTCCGAGGTCGGAGATGCGGAGCTCGGGGATCACCACCAGCGCGAGCAGCGAGTGCTGCATGTAGGCGTTGTTGAGCGTGCAGCCGCAGTCGGCCATCGCCGCAACCATGCCTTGCGCCTTGGCCGCGACTTCGGCCGCCGGGCTGTCGGACATCAGCCCCGCGACGGGAAGCTCGACAAGCGCGATCTCGGCCCCGTCCTTCCAGACGGTGACGCCGCCGCCGACCTCGGCAAGCCTGTTGGCCGCGGCCGCCATCATCGCGCGGTCGGTGCCCACGACGATCATGTGGTGGCTGTCATGCGCGACGGTCGAGGCGATGGCCATGCGGCCCTCATAGCCGAAGCCCGAGACGAAGCCGTTCACGACCTTGCCTGTGCCGCGATGGCGTTCCACGAGCGCGATCTGGCAGACCGCGCCCTCGCCCTCCACGATCCCGTCCCGGACGGGCAGCTGCGCCGTCAGCGCCTTCGTCGGCGCCTGGTTCTCGACGACGCCGATGACCTTCGCCGTGACGGTGTTGGCGCCTTCGGGGGCCGGGACCTCGAAATCGGGCGCGGCGAGGGTCTTGCCGATACGGACGGTGGCGCGCGTATCCGCGGGCCAGTCGAGATGCGGGCAGTCGACCGTCATCTCGCCGTCGATCGCCACGGTGACGCCGCGCGCGATCACCCGGTGGATGGGGAGGGTGACAAGGTCCGAGGTGAGGATCAGGTCTGCCCGGCGGCCCGGCGCTATGGAGCCGAGCTCGCGTTCGAGCCCGAAATGCGCGGCGGTGTTCACCGTCGCCATCTGGAGCGCCACGAGCGGGTCGCAGCCGCAGGCGATGGCGTGGCGGAGGGCGCGGTTCATGTGGCCGTCGTGGACGAGCGTGCCGGAATGGCAGTCGTCGGTGCAGAGGATGAAGTTCCTCGGATCGAGCCCGCGCTGAGTGACGGCCGTGATCTGCGCCTCGATGTCGTACCAGGCCGAGCCCAGCCGCAGCATCGCGCGCATTCCCTGCCGGGCGCGCGCGATGGCGTCCTCCTCGCGCGTGCCCTCGTGGTCGTCGGACGCGCCGCCGGCCGCATAGGCGTGGAAGGCCGGCCCGAGGTCGGGCGCGGCGTAGTGCCCGCCCACGGTCTTGCCCGCCCGCATCGTCGCGGCCATCTCGGCCAGCATCTGCGGATCTCCGTTGATCACGCCCGGAAAGTTCATCATCTCTCCAAGCCCGATGATCCCGGGCCAGGTCATGGCCTCGGCCACGTCGCCCGCGCCGATCTCGTAGCCCGTCGTCTCGAGCCCCGGCGCCGAGGGCGCGCAGGAGGGCATCTGGGTGAAGATGTTGACGGGCTGCATCAGCGCCTCGTCATGCATGAGCCGCACGCCGCGCAGGCCAAGGACATTGGCGATCTCGTGCGGGTCGTGGAACATGGTCGTCGTGCCGTGCGGGATCACGGCGCGGGCGAATTCGGCCGGCGTGAGCATGCCGCTTTCGATATGCATGTGCCCGTCGCAGAGGCCGGGGATCAGGTAGTTGCCGCCGGCGTCGATGACCTCGGTCGCGGGGCCGATGCAATGGGAGGCGTCTGGGCCGACATAGGCGAAGCGGCCCTCTGCGATGGCCACCTCCCAGCCGGGAAGGACCTCGCGGGTCTGGACGTTGACGACTTGGCCGCCGCGGAGGACGAGGTCGGCCGGTTCGCGTCCGGCGGCCACCGCGACAAGGCGCGGCATGGCGTCGGACCAGGGTTTGAATGCGCTCGGTTCCATGGCCCATCGTGTCACGGGAGGCGAGGGAACCGCAAGCGGGCTTGGCGGTTCAGGGCCGATGCAGGACATGAGCGCGCGTCTTCCGGGCCTCGTCTACTACCCCGACACGCGGCCCGGCATCAGCCGGCGCCGGGCGGGGCGGGGGTTCTGCTACCACGACACCGGCGGCGCGCTGATCCGCGACGCGGGCGAGCGGGCGCGGCTCGCCGCGCTCGCGGTGCCGCCGGCCTATGAGGACGTCTGGATCTGCCCGCTTCCCCACGGCCACCTTCAGGCGACCGGCGTCGATGCGCGGGGCCGCAAGCAGTACCGCTATCATCCCCGCTGGACCGAGTTCCGGGCGCAGCTCAAGTATGCCGATCTGGCGGAGTTCGGGCGGATGCTGCCCCGCATCCGCCGCCGCATCGCGCGTGACCTGTCGGGCGCGCCGGGCGGGCGGGGCTTTGCCGTGGCGGCGGTGGTGGCGATGATCGACCGGCTGTCGGTACGGGTGGGCGGCGCGGAGTATGCCGAGGAGAACGGCACCTACGGGGCCACGACGCTGCGGCACGACCACCTGCGGCTGACGCGGACGGGGCTGTCGCTCGGCTATCCGGGCAAGGGCGGGCGCGAGGTCCGGCGGCAGGTGCGGGACACGCGGCTTGGCCGGGTGCTGCACGAGCTTGACGATCTGCCGGGCGCGACGCTGGTGTCGTGGCTTGACGCCGAGGGGCGGCCGCGCGAGGTGACGGCGGGGGATGTGAACGCCTATCTTGCTGACATCACGGGAGAAGATCGCTTTACCGCCAAGACCTTCCGGACCTGGAACGGGTCGGTCGCGGCGCTGGCCGCGGTGGTCCCGGGCGAGGCGCCGCGCATCAAGGCGATGGCCGAGGCGGCGGCGGGACGGCTCGCCAACACGCCCACCATCGCGCGCAACAGCTACATCCATCCCGAGGTCCTGCGGCTGGTCGAAGACCCCGGACGCTATCCGACCGTGCTGCCGGATGTCGCGGGGCTTCGGGCGGAAGAGCGGCGTCTGCTGGCGCTTCTGGAGGGCGATTGAGGCGTATGGAAAGCGTATGGCTCGCGTATGGAAAGCGTATGGCTGCCGATGAGCGTTGCCCGGCGCCGCGCGGCACCCTAGGGTCCGGCGCATGGGCGGCACGCTTCTTTCCTTCGGGCACGGCTACTCGGCCGCGGCGCTGGCGCGGCGGCTGATCGCCGAGGGCTGGACGGTCATCGGCACGACGCGCTCGGCCGACAAGGGCGCGCGGCTTGCCGCCGCGGGCGTGGAGCCGCTCGTCTGGCCGGGGGAGGACCCCGGGCCGGCGCTGGCGCGCGCGACGCATCTCCTGACATCGGTCGCGCCGGACGAGTCGGGCGATCCGGTGCTTCGGTCCGCGGGCGACGCCATCGCCGGGGCGGCGCCGCACATCCTCTGGGCCGGGTATCTCTCGACCACCGGGGTCTATGGCGACCACGCGGGGGGCTGGGTGGACGAGGCGACGCCGCTGACGCCTTCGACGCGCCGCGGCGAGATGCGGGTCGCGGCCGAGGCGGCGTGGCAGGCGCTTGCGGCGCGGTCGGGCCTGCCCCTGCACATCTTCCGGCTGGCGGGCATCTACGGGCCGGGGCGCGGGCCCTTCGAGAAGGTGCGCGACGGCACGGCGCGGCGCATCATCAAGCCCGGTCAGGTGTTCAGCCGGACCCATGTGGAGGACATAGCGCAGGTGCTGCACGCCTCGATCGAGGCCCCGAACCCCGGCGCGGCCTACAACGTCTGCGACGACGATCCGGCCCCGCCCGAGGACGTGCTGGCCCATGCGGCAGCCCTTCTGGGCCTGCCGCCGCCGCCCGAGGTGCCGTACGAGACGGCCGAGATGTCGCCCATGGCGCGCAGCTTCTATGCCGAATCAAAGCGCGTGCGGAACGACCGGATCAAGGACGAGTTGGGCGTCGTGCTGCGCTACCCGTCCTATCGCGAGGGGCTCGCGGCGCTGCTGGCCGACGACCCGGCCGACTGACTGCCTGCGTGCGCGGGCGCTTGAGGGGTCCGCCATGCGGGATGACACGGAGAACGGCGGGAGCGGCGAGGCACGCTCGCTGGGCGAGGTGCTGGACGCAGTCCGGCGCGCAGGCAACGGCGAGGCGCTGTTGGTTCAGGACATCCTGCACGAGATCGGCGAGCGGTCCTTCGCCACGGCCCTTCTGGTTCCCGCGCTGCTTCTCGTCTCGCCCCTGTCGGGCATCCCCGGGGTCCCGACCTTCGGCGCGATGATCGTCATCCTCATCGCCGGGCAATGGGTGCTGCGGCGGCGCCACCTCTGGCTGCCGGGGTTCATCCTGCGCCGGTCCGTCGCGACCGCGAAGATGCACACGGCGCTCGACTGGTTCGACCGGCCTGCGCGCTTCGTGGACCGGCACAGCCACCCGCGCCTGCGGCTTCTGACCTCGGGCCCCTTCCGGCTGGTGGCGATCGGCTCGATCGTCCTGATCGCGGCGCTCTGGCCGCCGCTCGAGATCCTGCCGATGTTCACCTCGGTGGGCGCCTTCGCCGTCGCGCTCTTGTCGTTCGGGCTGATGACGCGCGACGGGCTGTATGTGGTGGCGGGCTACGGGGTGCTGGCGGTCGGGGTCGCCATCGCCCTGGCGCTGCTCTAGGCGCGCTTCGACCCGAGGCGCGCGACGCCGAGGACGTCGAGCACCTTCGCCTCGATGTCACCGGCGTTGAGGCCCGCGACCGCATACATGTCCCTGGGGCTCGCCTGGTCGATGAAGATGTCGGGCAGGACCATCGAGCGGAACCTGAGCCCGCGGTCGAAGACCCCTTCCTCGGCAAGAAGCTGCGCCACATGGCTGCCGAAGCCGCCGATCGCGCCTTCCTCCACCGTGATGAGCGCCTCGTGGTCGCGGGCGAGCGTCAGGATCAGGTCGCGGTCGAGCGGCTTGGCGAAGCGGGCGTCGGCGATGGTGGGCTGGATGCCCTTCGCCGCGAGCGCGTCGGCGGCCTGTTCCACTTCCCTCAGCCGGGTGCCGAAGGACAGAAGCGCCACGCCCTTGCCTTGCCGGATCATGCGGCCGCGGCCGATCTCGAGCGGCGTGCCGCGGTCAGGCAGCTCGACGCCCACGCCCTCGCCGCGGGGGTAGCGGAAGGCGATGGGGCCTGCGTCATGCGCCGCGGCGGTGGCGACCATGTGGACGAGTTCCGCCTCGTCCGCCGCCGCCATGACGACGAAGCCCGGCAGGTTCGACAGAAAGGCCGTGTCGAAGGCGCCCGCGTGGGTCGCGCCGTCGGCGCCCACAAGCCCGGCGCGGTCGATGGCGAAGCGGACGGGCAGACGCTGGATCGCCACGTCGTGGACGATCTGGTCGTAGCCGCGCTGAAGGAAGGTCGAGTAGATCGCGCAGAAGGGCTTCATGCCGCCCGCGGCGAGGCCCGCGCAGAAGGTGACGGCGTGCTGTTCGGCGATGCCCACGTCGAAGGTGCGCGCGGGGAAGCGACGCGCGAAGAGGTCGAGGCCCGTTCCGTCGGGCATCGCGGCGGTGACGGCGACGATCCTCGGGTCCGCCTCGGCGGCCTTGACGAGGGCCTGGGCGAAGACCTTGGTGTAGCTGGGCGCGTTCGAGGGCGCCTTGGCCTGTTCGCCGGTGACCACGTCGAACTTCGCCACCCCGTGGCCGCGGTCGGCCGCGCGCTCGGCCGGGGCGAAGCCCTTGCCCTTCTGCGTGACGACATGGAGCAGGACCGGCCCGTCCGCCCGCGCCTTCACCATGCGCAGCACGGGGAGAAGCTGGTCGAGGTCGTGACCGTCGAGCGGGCCGATGTAGTCGAAGCCCAGCTCCTCGAACAGCGTGCCGCCGACGGCGAGGTGCTTGAGCACGTCCTTGGCGCGGCGCGCCCCTTCGCGGAACGGTTCGGGCAGGAGGCTGACCGCGCCCTTTGCGGCGGCCTTGAGCTCCTGGAAGGGCGCGCCCGCGTAGAGGCGCGAGAGGTAGGCCGACATCGCGCCCACCGGGGGGGCGATGGACATCTCGTTGTCGTTCAGGATGACGATGAGGCGGCGGCCAAGGTGGCCCGCGTTGTTCATCGCCTCGTAGGCCATGCCCGCCGACAGCGCGCCGTCGCCGATCACCGCGATGGCGTCGCCGATGCCGAGCTCGGGCGGGCCGAGGTCGCGCGCCATGGCGAAGCCGAGCGCGGCGGAGATCGAGGTGGAGGAATGGGCCGCGCCGAAGGCGTCGTAGGGGCTTTCCGAGCGCCTGGTGAAGCCCGACAGCCCGTCCTTCATGCGGAGCGTGCGGATGCGGTCGCGGCGGCCGGTCAGGATCTTGTGCGGATAGGTCTGGTGCGAGACGTCCCAGACGATGCGGTCGCGCGGCGCGTCGAAGACGGCGTGAAGCGCGACGGTCAGTTCGACGACGCCGAGGCCCGCGCCCAGATGCCCGCCGGTGACGGAGACGGCGCTGATCGTCTCGGCCCGAAGTTCGTCGGCGACGCGGCGCAGGTCGGCGTCGGAAAACTGCCTGAGGTCCGCGGGCACGTGGACCCGGTCGAGATGCGGCGTCAAGGGTCGGTCGCTCATGGCCCCTCCCGGGCTGTCACAGGTCGCGCGAGATAACGAAGCGCGCAGCCTCCCGCAAGGTTTCCGCCTGCGCGCCATAGGGTGCGAGGGCGGCCTCGGCTTCGGCGGCGAGCGCCTCGGCCCGGGCCTTCGCCTGGGCGAGCCCGAGAAGCGAGACGAAGGTCGCCTTGCCGGCCTCGGCGTCCTTGCGGAGCGCCTTGCCCGCGCGCGCGGCATCTCCTTCGACGTCCAAGATGTCGTCGGCGATCTGGAAGGCGAGGCCCAATGCCGTGGCGTACCGACGCAGCGGCAGGGGGTCGGCCTGGCCGAGCATCGCGCCCGCCTCGGCCGACCAGCGGATCAGCGCGCCGGTCTTGTTGGCCTGGAGGTCCGTGATGGCGTCGAGCGAAAGCGGCGCGGGCGCGGTTTCGGCGGCGATGTCCTGCGCCTGGCCCAGCACCATGCCGCGCGCGCCCGCGGCCGCGGCGAGGGTGGCTATCAGCCGGATCCGCACGGCCGGGTCGGGATGGGTGTCCTCGCCCGCCAGAAGCTCGAAGGCGAGCGTCTGGAGTGCGTCGCCCACCAGCACCGCCGTCGCCTCGTCCCACTTGCGGTGCACGGTGGGCTGGCCGCGGCGGAGATCGTCGTCGTCCATGCAGGGCAGGTCGTCGTGGACGAGGCTGTAGGCGTGCAGCGCCTCGATCGCCGCCGCCGCCCGGACCGACCGCGCCCCGGGGACGCCGAAGAGCGCGCCCGCCTCGATCACAAGGAACCCGCGCAGCCGCTTGCCGCCGCGGACGGCGTAGCGCATGCCGTCGGTGACGGGCAGCGCGCGATGGTCGGCGAGGATCGCGTCGAGGCAGCGCTGGACCTCGTCCGCCCGCGCCGCGAGCCGCGCGGTAAAGCTCACAGCCCCTCGACGGGCGTGGTTCCCTTCGGCTGGCCGGCGGCGTCGAGCACGATGGCCGCCACCTTTTCCTGCGCGTCGTTCAGCTTGGAGTCGCAATGCGCCTTGAGCGCCGCGCCGCGCTCGTAGAGCGCGATCGACTTCTCGAGGTCCACCTGCCCGGATTCGAGCTGCCCCACGACCCGCTCGAGCTCGGCCATGGCCTCTTCGAAGCTCATCTCCGCGACCGCCTTTTCCGTCATGCGCCCCGCTCCGCCAGCACCCGCACATGGGCCGCCACCGAGGCGCCCAGGGCATCCAGATCATACCCGCCCTCGAGTGTCGAGACCAAGCGCCCGCCGCAGGCATCCCCGGCCACGTCGCAGAGCCGTTCGGTCAGCCAGGCGAAATCGGCCTCGGTCCAGTTGAGGTTGGCGAGCGGATCGGCCGCGTGGGCGTCGAAGCCGGCCGAGATCACGACAAGCTCGGGGCGCCAGTCGAGCAGCGCCGGGATCACCTTGTCCTCGTAGGCGCGGCGCATCTCGGCGCCCCCGGTCATCGGCGCGAGGGGGATGTTCACCACGTTGTCATGCGCGCCGGTCTCGTGCCGGTCGCCCGTGCCCGGGTAGAGCGGCATCTGGTGGGACGAGACGAAGAGCGCGCGCGCCTCGTTCCAGAGAAGGTCCTGCGTGCCGTTGCCGTGGTGGACGTCGAAGTCGACGACCGCCACGCGGGCGAGCCCGTGGCGGTCCATCGCGTGGCGGGCCGCGATGGCGGCGGTGCCGAAGAGGCAGAAGCCCATCGCCGTCTCGCGCTCGGCATGGTGGCCGGGCGGGCGGCAGGCGACGAAGGCGTTCGCGACCTCGCCGCGCTGCACCGCGTCCACCGCCGCGATGGCGCCGCCCACGGCGCGGAGCGCCGCCGTCAGCGAGCCGGGCGAGACATGGGTGTCGGCGTCGAGCGAGACCCAGCCTTCCTCGGGGATCGCCGCCGTGACCCGGTCGATGTAGCCGCCGGGATGGCAGAGGAGCAGGTCCTCGCGCGCGGCGAGCGGCGCCTCGCGCCGGTCGAGAGCGGCGAAGCCCGGCGCCGAGAGTGCGCGCGCGATGGCCTCGAGCCGGGCGACGCGCTCGGGGTGGCCGGGTGGCGTGACGTGGTTCAGGCCGTCGTCGTGCATGTAGAGCGCGGTGGTCATGGGCGGTGCCTCGTTCGTCCTGCCCCGGGCGCGGGTCCTGGCCCGCATCTAGCGCGATCCGGGCGGCTTGTGCAAACGACGGGCAGCGGGAGGGGAGCGGCCGAGACCCGCAAGAACACAAAGGCGGCCCCCGAGGGGGCCGCCTGGAACGCTTCGACCTTCTATGGCCGCTCAGGCGGCCTTGCGGCGCCGCATCAGCGCGATGCCGCCGAGGCCCGCGAGCAGCAGCGGAAGCGTCGCCGGAACCGGGACGACCGTGGCGTCCACGTGAAGGATCGACGGGTCGCCGTTCGTCGCGACGTAGAGCAGGCTGAATTCCCCGCCGTCGAAGCCGAAGACGTTCGTCGTCTTCACGGCTGTCGGGCCATCCAGGCCGCCGACCCGCGTGTCGCCGTCGAAGATCGCGAAGCCGTCGTCATGCGTGACCACGAAATCCGCTGCCGGCAGGAGCGACTTGAGCGCGAAGAGGAAGAAGGTCGTCGTCGCGGTCCCGTTGTTGATGTTGTCCTTGCTGAGCTGCAGGTCGCCGACGGAGGCGTCGAGGCCGCTCACCGTGCCGCTCCCCTTGCTGTTGAGCCAGCCGAGGATCGTCGTGCCGTCGCTCTGGTCGTTCGTCGCGAAGTCGAGCGCGCCCGTATAGGTGAACTGGTCCGCCGCGAAGGGTCCGAATCCGTTGGTGGCCGCGGCGCTGATATTGGCAAGCGTCGCCTTCGAATCGGACGAGTTCATGTCCGTCACGTTGACCACAAGCACATCGAAGGTGCCGCTCAACGTCGCCGCAGAGGCTGCGCCGCCGAATGTGACCGCGGCAACGAACGCCGCGCAAATAACCCTGATCATCAATCTTTCCCCGGTTGGATGAACTGCGGTTCTTCTACCACCCTAGGGCGCATTCGACAAACAGTGATTAATCCCGTTGCGATTCAGCAGGCAATCTGCCCGTTCCGCCGCCTCAGTTGCGCGAGACGAACCTGTTGAACCGGCTCGTGCCGCCGTCCGCCGTCTTGTCCTGATGCAGGAAGGCGAGGCCGCTGTCCTCGAAGATCTGGAAGAAGGTGTCCCAGTCGATCTCCTCGAGGCCCTCGTCGGGCTCCTGGAAATCGATCCTGAGGATGCCGCCGCCGGACCGGCCATCGCCGGTGTCGGCCACCCGGGCGGGGCGGCCGCCGCGGGCCTCGGCCCAGGCGCGGATCGCCTCGTGGTCGGTCGTCGTCCTGCTGTCGTGGTCGGTCATCCTCGCCTCCGTCGCTCGGCCGACAGGAGAGCGCGGCGCGGCGGCCGGGGTTCCACCCGGACGTGGTTCCCGTCAGTCGGAGGCGGCCCCTGCGTCCCCGTCGCCCGCGCCGTCTTCGGAGGCGGCCGCAGGCGCGCCGAGCGTGCCGTCGACCCAGGTGCCGGTGGCGGTATCGCCGGAGGCGAAGCGGATCGTGCCCTCGCCCTGCCGGCGGCCCTGCACGAACATGCCCTCGTAGACGTCGCCGTTGGCGTAGGTCGCCACGCCCATGCCGTCGATCTCGCCGGCCTTCCAGGCGCCGGTATAGGTGAAGCCCTCGGGCATGGTGATGGTGCCCTGGCCCTCGCGCGCGCCCGCGGCGAAGTCGCCCGTGTAGACGGTGCCGTCGGGATAGGTGGCGGTGCCCGTGCCGTGGCGCAGGCCCTCGGCCCAGTCGCCCTCGTAGCGGTAGCCGTCGGGATAGGTCATCACGCCCGTGCCGTGGTTCTGGCCGTCCTTGAAGCCGCCCTCGTAGACGAGCCCGTTGGCATAGGTCGCCCGCCCCTCGCCCTCGATGACGCCCATGGCCCAGCCGCCCTCGTAGGTGTTGCCGTCGGGATAGACGATCCGGCCGGTGCCGTGGGCGAGGTCGTTCAGGAACCCGCCCTCGTAGATCGAGCCGTCGGGATAGGTGACCTGGCCCGAGCCCTCGATCCGCCCCTCGACCCAGTCGCCGACATAGGCATAGCCGTCGGTCCCGGTGAAGGTGCCCCGCCCGTGGCGCTGGTCGGCGAGGAAGGCGCCTTCGTAGACGTCGCCGTTGGCATAGGCGATGCGGCCCGCGCCCTCGCGCCGGCCCGCGACGAACTGGCCCTCGTAGACGTCGCCGTTGGGCTGGGTGAGCGTGCCCTCGCCATGGATCTGCCCGTTCTCCCAGCTGCCGGTGTAGACGAAGCCGTCGGGCATGGTGAGCGTGCCCAGGCCGTGCCGCTGGTCGGCGGCGAAGCCGCCGTCGTAGACGGCGCCGTCGGGGAAGGTGATGCGCCCCTCGCCGTCCTTCAGCCCCTCGGCCCAGCCGCCCTCGTAGACGTAGCCGTCGGGGCTTTCCATCCGGCCGGTGCCGTGGTGCCGGGCGTTCAGGAACCCGCCCTCGTAGCGCACGCCGTTGGCATAGAGCGCGATGCCCGTCCCGCTGATCTCGCCATCCGCCCAGTCGCCCTCGTAGGTGCCGCCGTCGGCGAAGGTGATCCGGCCCTGGCCCTCGGGCTTGCCGGCGGCGAAGGCGCCCTCGTAGACTGACCCGTTGGGGAAGCGCGCGATGCCCTGGCCGCGGATCTCGCCGTCGACCCATTCGCCCGAGTACTCGTAGCCGTTCGGAAGGCGGTAGGTGCCCTGGCCGTGCTGGCGCCCGTCGCGGAAGCTGCCCTCGTAGACGCCGCCGTCCTCGTACTGCTTGGTGACGACCGCCTCGGCCTGCGCGATCGCGGCGGCGGGCGCCAAGGCCACGGCGCAGACGAGAAGTGTTCTGAGCTTGCGCATCCCGGCCCCCTGACCCTTCTTCGCTGCTGCATCCGCGGATGCGGCGTCAACCTAGTCAAGCCTCCGACCCCCCGCAACGCTTTTCGCCGCGGGGCGACTTTCCAACGGGCGATGTTCTGCTAAGACGTGCCGAAACCACGGGGACCCTGATGGCCGGCCGCTTCCGCCTTACGCTCGCGCAGCTCGATCCGACCCTGGGCGACCTTGCCGGGAACGCGCGGGCCGCACGCGCGGCCTGGGCCGAGGCGAAGGCGGCGGGCGCCGACATGATCGCCTTCCCCGAGATGTTTGCGACGGGCTACCAGCTCCAGGACCTCGTCCTGAAGCCTGCCTTCACCGCCGACGCCATGGCGGCGATCGAGGCCCTGGCGCGGGACTGCGCCGAGGGCCCGGCCATCGGCATCGGCGGGCCGGTGGCCGAGGGCGGACGGCTTTTCAACGGCTACTGGGTGCTCCAGGGCGGGGCCGTGGCGGCGCGCGTGCTCAAGCACCACCTGCCCAACGACGACGTCTTCGACGAGGTGCGGGTCTACGAGCCGGGGCCCATCACCGGCCCCTACCGGGTCGGGCCGCTGCGGATCGGCACGCCGATCTGCGAGGACGCCTGGTTCGAGGACGTGACCGAGGCGCTGGCCGAGAGCGGCGCGCAGATCCTGCTCGTCCCGAACGGGTCGCCCTACCACCGCGGGAAGCAGGACGTGCGGCAGGCGCTGATGGTCGCGCGCACGGTCGAGACCGGGCTGCCGGTGGTCTATCTCAACCTCGCGGGCGGGCAGGACGACCAGGTGTTCGACGGCGCCTCCTTCGTGCTGAACCCGGGCGGGCGGCTCGCCGTGCAGATGCCCTTCGGCGACGAGGCCCTGGCGCATGTGGATTTCGAGGAGACAGAGGCGGGCTGGCGTGCGCTTGCCGGCGACATGGCGGTCCTGCCCGACGCCTGGGAGGCGGACTACCGCGTGATGGTCGAGGGGGTGCGGTCCTACCTTGCCAAGTCGGGCTTCTCGAAGGTGCTGCTCGGCCTCTCTGGCGGGATCGATTCCGCCATCGTCGCCGCCATCGCGGCCGATGCGATCGGGCCCGGGAACGTCCGCTGCGTGATGCTGCCGTCCGGGTTCACCTCGCCGGCCTCGCTTGAGGATGCGGCTGCGGTGGCGGGCGCGCTCGGCTGCCGGCTCGACACCGTGCCGATCAGCGGCCCGTTCGAGGCGGTGAAGGACGCGCTGGCGCCCCTCTTCGAGGGGCGTGCGCCGGACCTGACGGAAGAGAACCTGCAGTCGCGCCTGCGTGGGCTCACGCTCATGGCGCTGTCGAACAAGTTCGGCGAGATGCTTCTGACCACCGGCAACAAGTCCGAGGTCGCCGTGGGCTATGCCACGATCTACGGCGACATGGCGGGGGGCTACAACCCGATCAAGGACCTCTACAAGACGCGGGTCTTCGAGACCTGCCGCTGGCGGAACCTGAACCACCGGCCCTGGATGAAGGGCCCCGCGGGCGAGGTCATCCCGCCCCGCGTGATCGACAAGCCGCCCTCGGCGGAACTGCGTGCCGACCAGAAGGACGAGGACAGCCTGCCGCCCTACGAGGTGCTCGACGCGATCCTCGAGCGGCTCGTGGACCGCGACCTGTCGGTGGCCGGGATCGTGGCCGAGGGCTTCGAGCGCGAGACGGTAAAACGGGTGGAACATCTCGTCTACGTCTCGGAATGGAAGCGGCACCAGTCGGCGCCGGGTGTGCGGCTGACGGGGCGGGCCTTCTGGCTCGACCGCCGCTATCCCATCGTGAACCGCTGGCGCGACCCGTCCTGACGGGCGCAGGGCGCGCTGGTAACGGGCCGCGATTCGCGCTAGGCCCTCGGTTCGCGTTCCGGAGAACCCGCCCATGACCACCCGCGCCGGCTTCGTCGCGCTGATCGGAGAGCCCAATGCGGGCAAGTCCACGCTTCTCAACCGCATGGTGGGGGCGAAGGTCTCGATCGTCACGCACAAGGTGCAGACCACCCGCGCCCGCATCCGGGGCGTGGCGATGGAGGGGCAGACGCAGATCGTCTTCGTCGACACGCCGGGCCTCTTCCGGCCGCGCCGGCGGCTCGACCGGGCGATGGTGGCGGCCGCCTGGGGCGGCGCGGCGGATGCGGATGTCGTGGTGCTGATGGTCGAGGCGCATCGCGGCGTGACGCCGGGGGTGGAAGAGATCCTCGGCAGCCTGCGCGACCGGGTGGGCGGGCGGCCCGTGGCGCTCGCCATCAACAAGATCGACCGGGTCGAGGCGGCGTCGCTTCTGGGGCTCGCGAAGGATCTCAACGAGCGCATGGGCTTCGAGCGGACCTTCATGATCTCGGCCGAAAAGGGCTATGGCGTCGGCGACCTGCGCGAATGGCTCGCGGGCGCGATGCCCGAGGGGCCCTGGCTTTATCCCGAGGACCAGATCGCCGACCTGCCGCTGCGGATGATCGCGGCCGAGATCACGCGCGAGAAGCTGACGCTCAGGCTCCACGAGGAACTGCCCTACCAGCTGACCGTCGAGACGGAGGCCTGGGACGAGCGCAAGGACGGGTCCGTCCGGATCGACCAGATCGTCTACGTGGCGCGCGACGGGCACAAGGGGATCGTGCTGGGGCACCGGGGCGAGACGGCCAAGGTCATCGGACAGCTGGCGCGGGCCGAGCTCGAGACCTTCCTCGAGCGACGGGTGCACCTGTTCCTGCAGGTGAAGGTGCGGCCGAACTGGCTCGAGGAGGCCGAGCGCTATTCGGAGATGGGGCTCGACTTCT
>DAINOF010000020.1:0-18152 GCA_036735505.1 Paracoccaceae bacterium | reverse complement strand
ATCATGAAGCCGAGCATGCTCCGCTCGGCCACGGGACCGAGCGCCGCCGAGACCGACGCCACCTCGGCCGTGCAGAAGGCCAGCGGCTTTTCCACGTAGACCGGCCAGCCCTTCGCGCCCGCAAGTTCGGCGAGCGGCAGGCGGATGTCGGTCGACGTGGCGATGACCATCCCCGCCACGTCGCCACGCCGCTCGACAGCCGCCCGGTCGAAGCCCCGCCACGGGATCAGCTCGACCCGCTGCCCCAGCGCCTCAAGGTTCGCCGCGTGGCGCCGCCCGATCGAGCCCGCGCCGACGACGAGGATCACCACGCCGAGAACCCGCCGTCCACGTTGACGAGCTGCCCGGTCATGTAGCCCGCCTGTGCGGAGGCGAGAAACAGCATGGCATCCGCGATCTCGTCGGGCTGGGCCATGCGGCCCGCCATGATCAGCCCGCCCACACGGGCCTGGAACTCGTCCGAATGGCCGTTGAACACCGCGCCGGGCGCGATCGTGTTCACCGTGGCCTGCCGCCTGGCCCAGTAGCCGGCGAGCCACAGCGTCAGCCCGTGGATGCCCGCTTTCGTCGTCGAGTAGGCCGAGAACGACTTGAACGGCATGCCCTCGTAGATCTCGTGGTGCGGGCCGTTCAGCGCGTACATCGACGCCACGTTGATCAGCGTCGCGGGCCACTTGCCGACGATGTCGCGGTCCATCTGCCGGGCGATCAGGAAGGCGCCCGTGAGGTTCGTGCGCAGCGTCCGCTCCCAGTCCGACAGCGTCGTGTCGGCGAAGTGGGGGAATGCGCGGCCTGCGCCCATCAGAAGCTCGCCCGTGATCGCGGCGTTGTTCAGCACCACGTTCGGTTGCCAGCCGTCGGCCATGACGCGGGCGAAGATGGCCGTCACCTGCGCCTCGTCCGAGACGTCGAGGTCGTAGAGCCCGAAGGCCGGGTTGTCGCCATGCGCCGCCTTCAGCGCATCGAACCGCGCGCCCGGAAGCTCGGTCGCCACCACCTTCGCGCCCGCCGCCAGCATCCGCCGCACATAGGTCGTGCCCAGCACGCCCCCCGATCCGGTGATGAAGACGCACCGCCCCTCAAGCTGTCCCATGCGCGCGCTCCTTCATGAGGAACTCGACGACGCGAAGGTCGAGCTCGGTATCGATGTCGAGGCAGCGTTCGGGCGGCATCTCGAAGGGGATCACGCGGCCCTCGAAGATCGCGCCCGCGCGTTTCAGGTAGTCGGGCGCCACCACATAGGTCGAAGCCGCATGCTCCCAGACCTTCGGCGCCTGCTGCCGCGCCACGACGCCCCCCGGCAGCGGCTTCGAGACGTGGAGCGCGCCCGTGGCGTCGGCCTCCACGAGGTTGAAGTAGGGGTTCTTGCGGGCCTCGCAGACCGACATCACCATGTCGGGACGCTCCCGCTCGAAGAGGTCGAGCGCGCCGTCGAGGTCCTCCATCAGCCGCAGGGGCGCGGTGCAGTCGAGGTCGAGGAAGGCCGTCGCCGGCCCGAGCCGCGCCTCGGCCTCGGCGAGCGCATGCTGCCAGACGCCCCACTTGCCGGCGGTGTCGGTCGCCAGATGCGCCGGCCGCAGCCCGATGTCGAGCGTGCCACGCGCCAGCGCGTGGTCGCGCAGTCCCTCGTCGTCGGTCGAGACCACCACCGCATCGACCCGGGGCGAGGCGAGAAGCAGATCGAGCGACCAGTCGACGAGCGACCGGCCGGCGAGGGGCCGCGTGTTCTTGCCCGGAACCCCCTTCGACCCCTTCCGTGCCCCGATATGGCCGACGATCATGCGCCCCTCCCTCCGCTCGCGCCGTCTTCGCACGCACGGGGCGCGACATCCAGAGCCTCGCGCCGGCCCGGTTCCGGCGGTGCGGGGGGCCTCCCGCTTGTCCCACAAGCGTCACGTTTGGCGGCCGTTTCGTCCTGCAATTGCCGCGAATCCCGGGTTTAGTCCACATGGGGCGGCCGACTCGGCCGTTCCGCTGTAACGCGTGACCGGGGAGGGACGGGCGGGGCAACCCGGTTCGCGGCTCCCCCAGTAGACAGGTGCCCCCGTGCTCCAGCGCCGTGCCATGGACGATGCCGTTCCGCTCCTTCCCCGTTCCCGCGATCTCGCGCGGCTCAGGGCCTTCGGCGCCGACACGCTGATCGAGACGCGCCGCGGGCCGGTCCCGGCCATCGAGATCGCCGTCGGCGACCCGCTTCTCGCCAGCGACGGCAGCTTCCACGAGGTCGTCTGGGCGGACCGGCTCCACCTCGACGCCGGCTTCCTGCGCAGCGTGCCCACGCTGAAGCCCGTCCTTTTCTGCGAGGGCGACCTTGGCGCCGCGCCGCTGCGCAACGTCGTCCTCTCGCCCGAGCAGTTCGTCTGGGACCCCGACGCCGAAACCGGAGGCGACTTTCGCCGCGCCATCGACGTCACGCGCCAGCCCAACGTCTTCGGCCGCAGCGAGGTGGCCGTCACCTATGTCTCGCTCCTCTGCGCCACGCCGATCGTGGTCGAGGCCGAGGGGCTCTGGATCTCGCTCATCCCCTGAGGGGCCCTGAGGCCCGGCCCTGAAGGCCGGTCACAAGCGCGCGCCCCGGCCGCCCGCGCCCTTTCACCGGCGCGTGGACCGGCCTATAACGGGCCCATGTTCGCTGATTTGCTCCGCCGCCTGATGGTGCCCGACCCCGCTCCGCTCGACGACGGCGACGCCCGTCTCGCGCTCGCAGCCCTGCTCGTGCGGGTCGCCCGCTCGGATGGCGAGTTCTCCGAGGCCGAGCGGCTGCGCATCGACCGCATCCTCGCCGCGCGCCACGGACTGTCGCCCTTCGAGGCCACCAAGCTTCGCCGCGAGGCCGAGGTGCTGGAGGGCGAGGCGCCCGATACCGTGCGCTTCACCCGCGCGATCAAGGACGCCGTGCCCTACGAGGAACGCACGGGCGTGATCGAGGCGCTCTGGGATGTCGTCCTGTCGGACGGCGTGCGCGACCACGAGGAGGACGCGTTCCTGCGGCTCGTGGCGCCGCTTCTCGGCGTCAACGACCGCGATTCGAACCTCGCCCGGCAGGCGGTCGAAGCACGCCGGGCATGATCGCCAGCCTGCCGATGTACGACCGGCCCGAGACCGCCGCGGCCAACGACCGCCTGTGGTGCGCGATCGCCCGCCACCTGCGGCAGGAGGGCGTCGACGCCCCCGCCGCGCTCGATCGCACCACCGGCCTCTGGGAGGCGTGGCAGTCGCCCGATCTCCTCCTGTCGCAGACCTGCGGCCTGCCGTTCCGCGCGCGGCTCTACCCGACCGTCACCCTCGTCGCCACGCCGGTCTGCGACGTCGCGGGGGTGCCGCCCGGCCACTACCACAGCGTGCTCGTCGCCCGGCGGGGCGACCCGCGGCGCGGCCTTGCGGACTTCGCGGGCGCCACGCTCGCCGTCAACGACCCCCTGTCGCAAAGCGGCTGGGCCGCGCCCGCGGCCGAGGCCGCGGCGCTCGGGATCGCCTTCGGGTCCCTGCGCCTCACCGGCGCGCACCGCGCCTCGGCCGCCGCCGTCGCCGAAGGCGCGGCCGACCTCGCCGCCATCGACGCGCTCAGCTGGGAGATGATCCGCCGCTGGGACGCCCCGGCCGCCGCGCTTGCCGAGATCGGGACCACCCGGCCGACGCCCGCCCTGCCGTGGGTCACCGCGCGGGCCGATCTCGCGCCGCTCCTCGCCCGTGCGCTCGCGGCGGCAATCGCCGGGCTTTCGGCCGGGGACCGTCGCTGCCTCTGCCTCGCCGGCGCCCTGCAGCTCGCGCCCGAGGCCTATCTCGCCATCCCGATCCCGCCGCCCTGCGCGGCGGAACCCGCCTGAGTGCCGCTTAAAGCGGCATCGCACGGCGCCACATGCTGAAAACCGTTGCATCCGCCGCGAATCCGCGCCTTGTTCCATGATCGAAGAAGAAAGCGCCCGTCTGCCTTGTCCGGAAACACGCCGCCCGTCATCGAGATCCGCGACCTGCACAAGAGCTTCGGCACGCTCGACGTGCTGAAGGGCGTGGACATGGTCGCGCCGCGGGGCCATGTGGTGTCGCTCATCGGGTCGTCGGGATCGGGCAAGTCCACGCTCCTGCGCTGCGCGAACCTGCTCGAGGACAGCCAGAAGGGCGAGATCCTGTTTGAGGGCGAACCGGTCAGATGGCGCGGCGACGGCGCCGCCCGCCACCCGGCCGACCGCGCGCAGGTCACGCGCATCCGCACCAACCTGTCGATGGTGTTCCAGCAGTTCAACCTCTGGGCCCACATGACGATCCTCGAGAACGTGATGGAGGCGCCGGTCACCGTGCTCCGCCGCGACCCCAGGGAGGTCGAGGACAGCGCGCGGGCCTATCTCGACAAGGTCGGCATCCACGACAAGTGCGACGCCTATCCCGCGCAGCTGTCGGGCGGCCAGCAGCAGCGCGCCGCCATCGCCCGCGCGCTCTGCATGGAGCCGCGCGCGCTTCTCTTCGACGAACCCACCTCGGCGCTCGACCCCGAGCTCGAGCAGGAGGTGGTCCGGGTCATCAAGGCGCTCGCCGCCGAGGGCCGTACGATGATCCTCGTCACCCACGACATGCGGCTCGCCGCCGACGTCTCGGACCATGTCGTGTTCCTGCATCGCGGCCGGATCGAGGAGGAGGGCCCGCCCGCCGCCCTCTTCGGCACGCCCCGGACGGACCGGCTGCGGCAGTTCCTCTCGGCGACCGCCCCGGCCTGACCAGACAACCTCAAGGGAGACCACAATGAAGACACTGATCGCCACCGCCGCCGCCCTCGCGCTTCTCGCCGGAGCCGCGGCCGCCCAGGACACCGTCCGGATGGGCACCGAGGGCGCCTACCCGCCCTACAACTTCATCAACGACGCCACCGGCGAGATCGACGGCTTCGAGCGCGAGCTCGGCGACGAGCTCTGCCGCCGGGCGGGGCTGACCTGCGAATGGGTGCAGAACGACTGGGATTCGATCATCCCGAACCTGACCTCGGGCAACTACGACACGATCATGGCCGGCATGTCGATCACCGAGGAACGCGACGAGATCATCGACTTCACGCAGAACTACTACCCGCCGACCGCCTCGGTCTTCATGGCGCTGAGCGATGACGCGGACCTCGCGGGCGGCGTGGTCGCGGCGCAGGTCAACACGATCCAGGCGGGCTACATCGCCGGGTCGGGCGCCACGCTCGTCGAATTCGCGACGCCCGACGAGACCATCGCCGCGGTGCGCAACGGGCAGGCCGACGCCGTCTTCGCCGACTTCGACTATCTCAAGCCGATCGCCGACGAGGATCCGGACCTGCGGATCGTGGGCGAGCCCGTCCCGCTTGGCGGCGGGGTCGGCATGGGCCTGCGCGAGGGCGACCCGCTCCGCGACACCTTCGACGCCCTCATCTCCGAGATGAAGGCCGACGGCTCGCTCAACGACCTCCTGCGCAAGTGGTTCGGCGAGGACACGCAGGTCTACTGACAAGCGCCCGACGCTCCTTCGGGGGCGCCTCCCTCCCCCGCGCGCGGGGGAGGGGTGGGGAGGGGGCGACGACGCCAGCCGGGAAGGGGAACCCCGCGTGTTCGAGTTCTGCGCCGATCCGTCGACGCTGGCCACTCCGCAGTGGCTCGCCTGCTACCTGACGAACCGCGTCCACCTGAACTTCTACCAGAGCTTCCTCACCGTCCTGATCCTCCTCGCCGTCACCGCGCCCCTCGCGCTCGCCATGGGCTTCGCGGGCGCGATGGCCTCACGATCGTCCTTCCTGCCGCTCTCGCTTGTCGGCCGGATCTACACCTCGATGGTGCGCGGCGTGCCCGACATCGTCTTCTTCCTGTTCTTCGTCATCGCGCTCGACCAGGCGCTCGAATGGCTGCGCCACCAGGCCCTCTGCCCCGACTGGACCGAGCCCGTCCGGCAGGGCGCGAACTTCCTCGTCTGCCCCGAAGCCAAGCTGCCCCGCTCGAACGCGCCCCAGACGGTCCACGCGCTCTACAACTTCGCCCTCGCCGTCTTCACCTATGCCATCGTCTTCGGCGCCTTCGCCGCCAACGTCCTCCAAGGCGCGATGCGCGCGGTGCCCCGCGCCCAGCTCGAGACGGCGGAAGCCTACGGGATGACGTCCGCCCAGGCCTTCCGCCGCATCCTCGTGCCGCAGATGTGGATCTACGCGCTGCCGGGCCTCTCGAACCTCTGGATGATCCTCATCAAGGCCACGCCGCTTCTCTTCCTCCTCGGGATCCAGGACATCGTCTACTGGGCGAACGAGCTGGGCGGGGCCAAGACCTCGGCCTTCGCCTATCCGCATCCCGACTGGCGGCTGTGGTACTTCCTCGGGCTCCTCGCCTTCTACCTCCTGATGACCAAGCTGTCCGAGATGGCCTTCGACCGGCTCTCCCGCCGCCTGTCCCACGGGCAGGCCACGATGGCGGGCGAGGAGATGCGGCGGGCGGCCGCATGAGCTGCCGGCAGACGATCGAGGACTACGGTCTGCGCGCGCTCGGCATCGGCGAGCGGCTTTTGCCCCAGGGCGAGATCACGCTCTGCGAGCAGGCGACGCTCATTGCCTCGGGCATGATCTGGAACGTCTACTTCGGCGCGCTTGCGCTTGGCGCGGGGTTCTTCTTCGCCGTGGCGCTTGCGGTGGCGAAGGCCAGCCCGCGCCGCCGGTTCCGCAAGCCCGCGGAGTGGTTCATCTTCGTCTTCCGCGGCTCGCCGCTCTTCATCCAGTTCTTCGTGGCCTACAACGCCTTCGTCCTTCTCCCGTCGAGCGGCCTTTCCTTCACCCTCTTCGGAACCGAGTTCACGGCCGAGACGCGCTGGCTCACCCGGGCCTGGGCGGGGGCGCTGATCGTGCTCTTCCTCAACACCGCCGCCTATTCGGCCGAGATCTTCCACGGTGCGCTCCGCGCCGTCCCGCGCGGCGATCTCGAGGCGGCCGACGCCTATGGCCTCACCGGCCTCAAGCGCTTCCGCCGCGTCGTCTTCCCCACCATGCTCCGCCTCGCCTGGCCCGCCTACACCAACGAGGCGATCTTCCTCTTCCACGCCACCGCGCTCGTCTTCTTCTCGGGCTTCCCGGCCTGGCAGCAGCGGGGCGACGCGCTCTACTACGCACAGTACTTCGCGGACCGCACCTTCAACCCCTTCGTCCCCTATCCGATCGTCGCGGTCTACTTCATCTGCCTCACGCTGCTCCTCGTCTGGGGCTTCGGCCGGGTGAACGCCCGTCTCAACCGGCATCTCCCGCAGGAAAGGCGAAGCCGCGTCCGCTTCCGCCCGCAGGTCATTCGGTGACCGGGGCTGGGCCGGGCGGCCGGCGGACTGTCGCGAAACCGAGACCGGGTCCGGCTATGCTTGCGGACCGTCCAGATTCGGTTCATCCAGGTGCCCGTTCATGCCCGTCCGCTCCCTCCGCGAACGCGCGCTCCAGACGCTGCTCTACGAGGCCGGCGGCATCGCCATAGCCGCGCCGCTCTACGACCTGGTCTTCGGCGCGGGCGCGGCGCAGTCGGTCCTCCTGATGGTCGTGCTCTCGGTGATCCTCCTCGTCTGGATCCCGCTCTTCAACACGGTCTTCGACAGGGTGGAATGGCGGCTCGCGCGCCGGGCGGCCTCCGACCGCCCCCATCGCCTGCGCCTCCTCCATGCCGCGGGCATGGAGACCACCTCCATCGTCGTGACGGTCCCGGCGATCATGATCGTCGGCGGCCACGGCTTCTGGGAGGCTGTCGCCGTCGACATCGGCCTGTCGGTCCTCTACGTGGTCTACGCCTACGTCTTCCACATCGTCTACGACCGCGTCCGTCCGGTCACGGGCACCAACTGACCCCGCGACCCGTCTCGACTTGGTGCCGGCCCGGGCGTAGTGTCGCGCCATCCCAAACCCGGTGTTTCATGAAAATCGGACTGCTCCAGACCGGCCATTCGCCCGAGGAAATGAAGAAGGACCTCGGCGACTACGACGACCTCTTCCGCAAGCTCCTTTCCCCCCACGGCTTCGCCTTCGAGACATGGCGCGTCGTCGACGGCGAATTCCCCCCCGGCATCGACGCCGCCGACGGCTGGCTCATCACCGGCTCCCGCCATGGCGTCTACGAGGACCACCCCTGGATCCCGCCGCTCGAGGCCTTCATCCGCGAGGCCCATGCGGCCGGCGTCCCCGTCGTCGGCATCTGCTTCGGCCACCAGATCATGGCACAGGCGCTGGGCGGCCGGGTCGAGAAGTTCCCGGGCGGCTGGTCGGTCGGCTGGCACGAATACGACTGGGGCGGCGAGACCGTGCGCATGAACGCCTGGCACCAGGACCAGGTGGTCGAGAAGCCCGAAGGCGCCACCGTGCTAGCCTCTAACGCCACCTGCGCCTATGCCGCGCTCGCCTATGGCGACCGGGCCTTCAGCGTCCAGACCCATCCGGAATTCACCTCGGCCGAGATCGACTACCTCCTGCGCTTCCGCGCCCCCGGCGTGGTGCCGAACGAGAAGATCGACCGCGCGACGGCGAACCTTGACAAGCCGCTCGACAACCCGCGCCTCGCCGCGCGGATCGCCGACTTCTTCAAGGCGGCCCGCCATGGCTGAGGCAGACTGGACCGACGACCTTCCCGAGGCCGCGAAGGACTACCTCAAGGGCTACCGGCTCGACGAGGTCGAGTGCATCATCTCTGACCTGCCCGGCATCGCCCGCGGCAAGGCCATGCCCGCGTCGAAATTCGCCACCCAGAAGCGCTTCTTCCTTCCGAACTCGATCTTCTTCCAGACGATCACCGGCGATTGGTCGGACGCGGCCGGCGAGGCGGGCTTCACCGAGCCCGACATGATCCTGCGCCCCGACTTCTCGACCGCCACCGCAGCGCCCTGGACGGCCGACCGCACGCTGCAGGTGATCCACGACGCCTTCGACCAGAAGGGCAACCCGATCCCGATGGCGCCGCGCAACGTGCTCAAGCGCGTGCTCGAGCTTTACCGGAAGGAGGGCTGGCTTCCCATCGTGGCGCCCGAGATGGAGTTCTACCTCGTCGCCCGCAACACCGACCCCCGCCGCCCGATCGAGGCGATGATGGGCCGGACGGGGCGCCCAGCGGCCGCGCGGCAGGCCTATTCGATCTCGGCCGTCGACGAATACGGCCCCGTGATCGACGACATCTACGACTTCGCCGAGGCGCAGGGCTTCGAGATCGACGGCATCACGCAGGAAGGCGGGGCGGGACAGGTCGAGATCAACCTTCGCCACGGCGACCCGATCAAGCTCGCCGACGAGGTGTTCTACTTCAAGCGCCTGATCCGCGAGGCCGCGCTGCGGCACGACTGCTTCGCCACCTTCATGGCCAAGCCCATCGAGGGCGAACCGGGCAGCGCGATGCACATCCACCATTCGGTCGTGGACGTGAAGACCGGCAGGAACATCTTTGCCGGGCCGCAGGGCGGCGAGACCGACGCCTTCTTCCACTTCCTCGGCGGCCTCCAGAAGCACCTCCCTCAGGTGATCGCGGTCCTGGCGCCTTACGTGAACAGCTACCGCCGCTACGTGAAGGACTTCTCGGCGCCCATGAACCTCGCCTGGGGGCGCGACAACCGCACCACGGGGCTGCGCATCCCGATCGCCGATCCCCAGAGCCGCCGGGTCGAGAACCGGCTCGTGGGCATGGACTGCAACCCCTATCTCGGGATCGCGGCCTCGCTCGCCTGCGGCTACCTCGGGCTCATGAAGGAGATCTGGCCCTCGCCCTCGTCGAAGGGCGAGGCCTACGAGGAGGACGACAGCGCCTTCGAGATCCCGCGTTCGATGTACGACGCGCTCGAGCTGTTCTCGGAAGCGCCCGAGATCCGCGAGATCCTGGGGCATGAATTCGCCCGCGTCTACGAGACGGTGAAGCGGACGGAATACGACGAGTTCCTCCAGGTCATCAGCCCCTGGGAACGGGAACACCTCCTGCTCAACGTCTGACCGCCCGCGTCCCCGGGCAGGCCCCGGGGACGCAGCGTCACGCCTTTCCCTGTGCACCGCCAAGGCTCATCTGACGGCCATGAACCCGCTGTTCCGCAACGATCGCCCCGGCGCCTATCCAGACAGCTGGTATGTCGCCTCGTCGGACATTCCGCCCCTGCGGCCCGCGCTCGACGGCGACGCCGAGGCCGATGTCGCGATCCTCGGGGCGGGCTACACGGGGCTTTCGGCGGCGCTCACCCTCGCCCGGCGCGGCTACCGGGTAAGCGTGCTCGAGGCCCACCGCGCGGGCTTCGGCGCCTCGGGGCGGAACGGCGGGCAGGTCGGCAGCGGCTTCAACAAGTCGCAGCGCTGGCTCGAGGCCCGGGTCGGCGACAACCGTGCCCGCGCGCTCTGGGACATGGCCGAGGCCGCGAAGGCGCAGGTCCGCGACTGGTCGGCCGAACTGGCCCCCGAGGCGCGCTACACCCCCGGTCTCGCCCACGGCGAATACTCCGCCGCCGAGGCGCGGGCGGTGCGCGACGAGGTCGAACATCTGGCCACCCGGTATGGCTATGACGCGATCGAGGTCCTGCCCGAGGCGGCGCTGCGCGAGATCGTCCGCACCCCGCTCTACCGGGGCGGCACGCTCGACATGGGTGCAGGCCACCTCCACCCGTTGCGTTATGCCCTCGGCCTCGCCCGCGCGGCCGAGGCCGCCGGCGCCACGATCCACGAACTGACCGAGGTCACCGCCATCGAACAGGGGCCGAAGGTCGCCTTCCGCACGCCGCGCGGCACCCTGAGGGCCTCGCACGCGATCCTCGCCGGCAACGGCTACCTGCCGCTCCTCGACCGCGAGGTGGCCGCGCATGTCATGCCGATCAACAGCTTCATCGCAGCGACCGAGCCGCTCGGCGACCGCGCCGCCGAAGTCCTGACGCGCGACATCGCCGTCGCCGATTCCAAGTTCGTCGTGAACTACTACCGCCTGACCGAGGACCGCCGCTTCCTCTTCGGCGGGCGCGAAAGCTACAGCCTCGGCTTCCCCTCCGACATCGTCACCGCGCTGCGCCAGCGGATGGAGACGCTGTTCCCGCAGCTCAGGGGCGTGCGCATCGACCACGTCTGGGGCGGCACGCTCGCCATCACCATGTCGCGGCTGCCCTTCGTGTCGCGCGTGGCGCCGAACGTGCTCAACGCCTCGGGCTTCTCGGGCCACGGCGTCGCGCTTTCGGGCTTCGCCGGCCGCGTCATGGCCGAGGCCATCGCCGGACAGTCGGAACGCTTCGACGTGCTTTCGGGCCTGCCGATCCCGCCCTTCCCGGGCGGCCCCGCCTTCCGCGCGCCGCTTCTCACGCTCGCGATGACATGGTTCGCGCTGCGCGACCGGCTGGGGATCTGAGCGCGCTCACTCCGGCCGCGACAGCCGGTCCGCCTTCTTGCGCACCAGCACCGACCTCAGGTCGTGCATGGCCAGAAGCAGCGGCCCGGTGATTTCTTCAAGCTCCTCGTCGGTCGCCCGCGTCTGCGCCCAGTGCGCGGCGAGGTTCAGGACCTCGACCGTCCGCGCGATCTCGTCGGCCTCGCGCCGGGCGAGCACGGCGCGCCGCTCGATCAGCCAGTCCTCGATCGCCGCGCGGTCCGCCGCCGTCAGCTCGCGCGCGCCATGCGGCTTCACCTCGCCGTTGCGGACGTTGACCGTCGCGATCTGGTCCATCTCGATGCGCTGGTCGCGCGGGTCGGTGCCCAGCCGGTAGACCGCCACGCCGTTCTCGCGGATGCGGAAGAAGTGGCCGGGCAGCGCGTCCATCAGGCAAGACCCGCGCAGAAGTCCGCGATGCGCCCGCAGGCGTCGCGCAGGACCTCGTCCGAGGTCGCATAGCTCACGCGGAAATGCGGCGACAGGCCGAAGGCCGCGCCGAAGACCACCGCCACCCCGGTCTCCTCCAGAAGCGCGGTCGAGAAGGCCTCGTCGTCCACGATCCGCACGCCCGCGCGCGAGGTCCGCCCGAGGCAGCCCGCGATCGAGGGATACACGTAGAACGCCCCCTCGGGCACAGGGCAGGCCAGGCCCGGGGCCGCGTTCAGCCCCGCGACCACCAGATCGCGGCGGCGCTGGAAGATCCGCGCGTTGTCCTTCAGGAAATCCTGCGGCCCGTTCAGCGCCGCCACCGCCGCCCACTGGCTGATCGAGCAGGGGTTCGACGTCGACTGCGACTGGATCTTCGCCATGCCCCCGATCAGCTCGGCCGGCCCCGCCGCATAGCCGATCCGCCAGCCGGTCATCGCATAGGCCTTCGACACGCCGTTCATCGTCAGCGTCCGGTCCATGAGGCCCGGCTCCACCTGCGCCGGCGTGCAGAAGGCGAAGCCGTCGAAGGCGATGTGTTCGTACATGTCGTCGGTCAGGACCCAGACATGGGGATGCCGCATCAGCACCTCCGTCAGCCCCTTCAGCTCGTCCCAGCCATAGCCCGCGCCCGTCGGGTTCGACGGCGAGTTGAAGATCAGCCACTTCGTGCGTGGGCCGATCGCCGCCTCGAGCGCCTCGGGCGTCATCTTGTAGCCCGTCTCCATCGGCGCCGGCACGATCACCGGCACCCCGCCGGCCAGCGCCACCATGTCGGGGTAGCTGACCCAGTAGGGCGCCGGGACGATGACCTCGTCGCCGGGGTCGAGCGTCGCCATCAGCGCGTTGTAGATCACCTGCTTGCCGCCCGTGCCCACCGTCACCTGCGACGCCTTGTAGTCGAGCCCGTTCTCCCGCCGGAACTTGTCGGCCACCGCCGCCTTCAGCTCGGGGATCCCGTCGACCGCGGTGTAGCGCGTGTGGCCGGCCTCGATCGCGCGCATCCCGGCCTCGCGGATATGGGGCGGCGTGTCGAAGTCGGGCTCTCCGGCCGAGAGCGAGATCACGTCGCGCCCCGCCGCCTTCATCGCGGCCGCGCGCGCCGTCATGGCGATGGTGGGCGAAGGCTTCACCCGGGCGAGTGTCGCGGAAAGGAGGGGCATCGTCGGCTCCGGTTGGACTTGCGGACATGCCTCTGTAAGGTAGGGGCCGAGACCGGTTCAAGACGCGAAAGAAGGAGCCCCCGATGTCCGTGACGCCCGACACCGAGACCGGCTGGTACTCCGACGAGGCCGCCACCTTCGGAGACCGCATCACCGCCGCGCGCGAGGCCGTGGGACTGACCGAGGAAGAGGTTGCGCGCCGGCTCGGCGTCCGGCTCCGCACCGTGCAGGCCTGGGAAGAGGACATGGCCGAGCCCCGGGCCAACAAGCTCCAGATGCTCGCGGGGCTTCTCAACGTCTCGCTCCGCTGGCTGCTCACCGGCGAGGGCGACGGCGTCCCCGACCCCGAGGCCGCGCGGATGCCGGCCGAGATCACCGCGCTTCTGACGGAACTGCGCGACGTGCAATCGCAGCTCCACCGCACGGCCGACCGGGTCGCGCTGCTCGAAAAGCGCCTCCGCTCGGCGATCCGGAGCGCCGCATGACCGAGGACACCCGGCTCAAGCGGCTGCGCATCCGGTCCTGGCGCCGCGGCATCAAGGAGATGGACCTCATCCTCGGCGGCTTCAGCGACGCCGAGCTTGCGCGCCTTCCCGACGAGGACGTCGCGGTCTACGAGGACCTTCTGGCCGAGAACGACCACGACCTCTACCAATGGGTCACCGGGCAGTCCGCGCCGCCGCCGCGCTTCGCGCCGCTGATCGCGCAGATCGCCGCACACGCACGCGGCAGCGCGGCTTAACCGGATATTCGGCTTTTCGGTCGAATTCTCTCCGTCACATCGGATCGGAGAACGGCATGACCATCATCCAGGACATAAGGACGGCGCCGGAACGGACCTTCATCGCCGACTACCTCGAAAGCCTCTCGCTGGTCGAGCGGCTGCACCGGCTCCTGCTCGACGTCATCAAGGACGAGTTCGAGCGGATCGGCATCCTCGAGATCAACGCGGTGCAGGCGCTTCTTCTCTTCAACATCGGCGAGAACGAGGTGACGGCGGGCGAGTTGAAGTCGCGCGGCTACTACCAGGGCTCGAACGTGTCCTACAACCTCAAGAAGCTGGTGGATCTCGGCTACATGCACCACGAACGCTGCCAGATCGACCGGCGGTCGGTGCGCGTGCGGCTGACGCAGAAGGGCAGGGACCTGCGCGAGACGCTGTCGCGGCTGTTCCAGCGCCACGTCGAGACGCTCGAGCGGCCCGACCGCTTCGGCCACACGCGGATCGCCGACCTCAACGCCTCGCTCCAGCGGATGGAGCGGTTCTGGACCGAGCAGATCCGCTACATCTACTGAGGCCTGCGAGGCGCGTCCTACCAGTGCCCGGTGTTGCCCATGCTGGCCCAGGGCTCGGCCGGCGGCAGCGCCTCGCCCTTCTGCAGAAGCTCGACCGAGACGTTGTCGGGCGAGCGGACGAAGGCCATTCGGCCGTCGCGGGGCGGGCGGTTGATCGTGACGCCGTTGTCCATCAGGTGCTGGCAGGTGGCATAGATGTCGTCCACCGCATAGGCGAGGTGGCCGAAGTGCCGGCTGTCCGAAGGCAGGCCCGTGTCGCCGTCCCAGTTGTAGGTCAGCTCGACCGGCGTCTCCTCCTGCCCCGGCGGCGCCATGAAGACGAGCGTGAAGCGACCCTGTTCGCTCTCGTTGCGCCGGGTCTCCTCGAGCCCGAGCAGGCGGTAGAAGGCCATCGAGGCCTCGAGGTCGAGCACACGCACCATGGTGTGCAGGTAGCGGATCGTCATGTCCGGTCCTTTCGTCGCTATTCCCGAACCTAGGCCGCCCCGGCCGCCCTGGCCACCCCTTCAGAAGACCGAGGCGATCCCGACCCGCAGCCCGATGTCCTCGGCGTCGTAAAGGCTCACGTTCGACATCGTGCGCGAGGCCTCGAGGGTCACGGTCGGCGCGAAGCCGTAGTAGTTCCAGGCGGGCGCCCCCAGCGTCGCCCGGACCGCCGCGCGCCGGTCCTGCCGCCCGTCGACCGTGAAGGGCGATTCGTCATAGTCCCGGTATTCGAGGTTCAGCCCCAGCGCCAGCGTCGCCGGCCCCAGCACCGGCTCCTCCCAACTGTAGTCGACCGAGACCAGCACCGCGTCGTTGTCGATCTCGACCGAATCCGACTGCGCCCGCCTCAGCCCGCCGCCGATCCCGAACACGTCACCCTGGTCGTTCACCTGCCAGATCCGCCGCGCGTCGAGCCGCGTGACCCAGGCCGAGCGGTCGTCCTGGTCGAAGCGCACCTGCCGCTCGAGCGAGGCCGAAACGGTGGCGAGCGACCTTTCGCCGATGACCCAGCGCGTCGTCAGGCCGCCGCGCACGTAGTTGCTGAGCAGGTCCCCCCCGTACCAGTTCCGCCCGACGAGCGCTTCGCCCCTGAGCACGACGTCCTCGGACCAGCTCGAGATCACCTGCGAAAAGCCGAACTCCAGCGCGTCGAAGGCATAGTCTCCCGCGTCCGCCTCGGGCGCCTGTTCCTTCGCCTCTTCCGTCAGGGCCACGCGCTGGACCGCGAAGCCGCCGTACACCTGCGCCGGCTGCCCGTCGAACCCCTCGAACCGGTAGGTCACCGACCCCGTCAGCGTCGCCTCGAGCCCCGAAAGCGCGCGCGCATCCCCGCTCAGCACGAAGGGCAGTCCCGCGATCTCGATCGTGTCGGATCGCGAGCCGTTGTTCACGTTCGACGACGGCACGATGCTGAAGCCCAGCGACCACGACCACGGCGTCTGCGCCCGCACCGCCCGGAAGTTCCGGATCGCCGCCTCGCGCAGCGCCTCGGTCGGCGCCACCTGCGCCGCCCGCCGCAGCCAGAACTGCGCAATGAGCCCCCGGTCCTGCGCGAAGTTCGCGGCGGCAAGCTCGACCGCCGCCGCATAGCGTTCGTCGTCGGTTCCGGCGGTCGCGTTCGCGCGGCTCGCCGCCTCGCGCGCGCCGGCCGCATCGCCCTCGGCCCGCCGGATCCGCGCCACCACGACCCAGGCCGCCGCGTCGTCGGGGTCGCGCGCCAGAAGCGCCGCCGCGATCGCCCCCGCGTCCGCCCGCCGGCCCTCGGACTCGAGCACCGCGGCCAGCACCCGCGCCTCCTCGGGCGTCACCTCGACCTGCGCCGTTGCAGGCGCCGCGCACAGCAGCGCCAGCGCCGCCGCAGCCAGAACTCTCATGTCGCCCGCGCCTCCTGCCGTTTCCCCGTTACTGCCCGGCGAAGCCGCCCCCGTCAACGACCACCGCTGGTGGTTCCCTGAACGCGCTCCACAAGATATCGTATCGACCGACTCACCTGATCCGCGAAGGACCGCGCCCATGCCGCTGACCCCCGAACAGGACGCCGAAATCGCCGCCCTTCGCGCGTCCCCGCGCCCCACGCTCCGCGCCGTGTCGGAGGGGATGGAGCGGCATCTCTACCTCGCCCGCCCCGTGCTCGACCACGGCTTCGTCCGCGTCATCGACTACATGGGCTGTGACGCGGCCATCGTGCAGGCGGCGCGGGTGTCCTACGGGGCGGGCACCAAGCACGTCTCGAACGACGAGGGGCTGATCCGCTACCTCATGCGGCACTGGCATTCGACCCCCTTCGAGATGTGCGAGATCAAGCTGCACGTGAAGCTGCCGGTCTTCGTGGCGCGCCAGTGGATCCGCCACCGCACCGCGAACGTGAACGAATACTCGGCCCGCTACTCGATCCTCGACCGCGAGTTCTATATCCCCGCGCCCGAGGCGCTCGCCGCGCAATCCACCGTCAACAACCAGGGCCGGGGCGAGGTGCTGGAGGGGGCGGAGGCCGCGCGGGTGCTCGAGATGCTGAAATCCGACGCCGCGCGGGCCTATGACAGCTACGAGGCGATGCTTTCGCAGGAGGGACAGAAGGGACTGGCGCGAGAGATCGCGCGGATGACCCTGCCCGCCAACATCTACACGCAATGGTACTGGAAGACGGACCTGCACAACCTGTTCCACTTCCTGCGGCTGCGGGCGGACGCACACGCGCAATACGAGATCCGGGTCTATGCGGAAAGCATCGCCGAGGTCGTGAAGGACTGGGTGCCTCATGCCTGGGCGGCCTTCGAGGACTACCGGATGGGCGGGGCGACGCTCTCCTCCAAGGCGATTGACTGTGTGAGACGGATGCTGAAGGGTGAGCAGGTCACGCAGGAGACCTCCGGCATGAGCAAGGGGGAGTGGCGGGAGTTTGAGGGGGTGATTGGGGGACAGAACGGAAGCGCAGTTACATGAAGTTTTCGTATCTACTTTCTGACGGGCGACTTGCTTTGGGCGTCCTCTTTGGGACGCTGGTCTGCTTGTTTTCGCTTCTTTTTCTTGATTTCTTTCAGATCATTCCGAGTAGTGACCCAGGACTTTTGGGGGCCATACTAGGGGCATTAATTGCGGGCGCGATTGGCGTTGCGGGTCAAGCGCTCGTGATAATTACAAACTCCGAGATTCAAAAAAAGAGCGAAGAAGCAAGCATAAACTCAGATCTTCTTTCGCTGTTTCAATCAACAATAGATATTGGGAACAATTTGCACACGATCAAGAAATACTTGGACTCGTCGTTGGAGGACTCAAGGTCTCAGGGAGTGCCGTGGCCGATAGCAATGCTGCCAGCATCTAACGTAGGCATCAAAGTTGAGTATAGCAAAAGCGAGAAGACGGTACTTCTGAGGATTGAAGAGTACGAGATATACAACAGAATTATGGTACTTGACGGCCGAAACAACACCACTGTTGACGCAATAGACCGTTTTGGAACAGAAAGAAAGTATCTGATGCAGTGCATTAAGCTGCAGCAAGATCGTGGAAAGGTTAAAGCCATTGCCTTGCCGGGTAAGGAAGAAGAGGCTGCAGGAAGGATGAGAGGATTACAAGCGAAGCTTGGGGAGATTGACGGTCATGTTCGCAACGATTTGGCGGAATTAAACGCCGCGCTTGATCAAATCAAAGCGGTCCTCGCCTTACGCTTCAATGCTCCGTTTGATTTCGTGCGACCTGAACAACGGTGAGCAAGCGTAGGGTGCGTGCTCGCACGCACCACCGCCGCGACAATGGTGCGTGAAATCACGCACCCTACCGCCACACCACCCCGGCCCGACCGCGCCACCCACTCGCCTCCCCACCCTGCCGCCCTACCTCTCCCCCAAAGGAGAGCGCCCATGTCCATCCTCGTCCTCGCCGTAGCCACCGGCCTGGTCTTCCTCATCGCCGATGCGATCATGCTGCCCGCCGTCATCAAGCCGCTGTTCGA
>DAINOF010000019.1:0-18491 GCA_036735505.1 Paracoccaceae bacterium | reverse complement strand
AGAAGGTGGGCGGACCGGGCACGCGGCTCGACGTGCCGGTGACGCATGTGAACGCATCCTATGTCCGCAGCCATTTCGACGCGATGGAGGTCGGCGTGACCGACGCGCCGCGGGCGGACGAACTGGCGCTGGTCCTCGTGATGACGACCGGGGCGCGCATCCACGCGCGGGTCGGCGGGCTCGGGGCCAAGGACATCGAGGGCAAGGACGGGCTGAGGTAAGGCGCGCCGGCGATCCCGGGGCGCGAAAGAAGACGGTACAACAACAGGGAGACTGCGAATGTTCTGGAAGACCATGATGGCGACAGCGGCGGCGGTGGCCTTGGCCCTGCCGGCCGCCGCGCAGGAGCGCGAGTTCCGGCTGGGCCTGATCACGCCGCCGGTCCATGTGTGGAACCAGGAGGTGGAGGCGCTGTCGCAGACGCTGTCCGAACGCTCGGGCGGGCGGTTCTCGATCGCCGCCTTCCCCTCGGGGCAGCTCGGCAACGAGGCGGCGATGCTGCAGCAGCTGCAGACCGGCGCGCTCGACATGGCCTGGCTCACCACCGCCGAGCTGACCTTCCGGGTGCCCGACATGGCGGCGCTGCATGCGCCCTTTCTCGTCACGAACATCGAGGACGCGGCGCGCGTCCTTCGCTCGGACGAGGCGCGCGAGATCCTCGAGGCGCTGCCGCGCGCGACCGGCACGGTGGGCGTCTGCTATGCGATGATCGGCATGCGCCAGATGGTCCTGCGCGAGGACGTGGCCTCGGCCAACGACCTGGCCGGCAAGCGCATCCGGATCACCCCCGCCCCCGCGATCAGCACCTTCTTCGAGATGTTCGGCGCCGCGCCCGCGCCGATGCCGCTGCCGGCGATCTACGATTCGCTCGCCAACGGCCAGATCGACGGGCTCGACATGGACTACGAGTCGATCATCAACTTCCGCTACTACGAGCACGCGCCGCACCTGCTCGAGACCAACCACCACATGTTCGGAATGGTCGCGCTGATCTCGGGGCCGGTCTGGGCGCAGCTGTCGCCCGAGGACCGAACGCTCATCACCGAGGCGACGCAGCTGCACTGCGACCGCACCATCGACCGCTTCGTGGACGGAGAGGAAGAGAAGCTCGCCAGCCTGCGCGAGGCGCCGGGCATCCAGATCACCGAGGACGTGGACGCCGCGTTCTTCGGCGACATCGTCGAGCGCTGGGACGCGGAATGGGGCAAGCAGACGCCCTATGTCGCACGCCTGCGCGCGCTCGTCGCCTCGTTCTGAGGCCGTGACGGCCGGCGGCGCGGGTCAGGTCCGCGCCGCCGCCCCTGCCCCGTGGGAGCCCGGATGCCGCTTCTTTCCCTCTTGCGCACGCTGTCGGACGGCGTGGTCCGGATCGAGCGCGCGCTTCTCGCGGCGCTGATCCTCGCGCTCGTGGGCTTCGTCCTTCTCAACGTCTGCTTCCGCCTGTTCGGCGTCACGCTGGCCTGGGCGGACGAGCTGGCCGTGATGGCCATGGTCTGGTCGGGCTTTGTCGGCGCGTCGCTGATGTTCCGGGCGCGGATCGACCCGGCGGTGCGGCTTCTGCACGAGGCGGTGGGCGCGTCGGGCGCGCGGGCGCTGCGCCTTGCCGTGTCGGCGCTGGCCGCGGTCTTCGGGATCGCGCTGATCTGGATGAACTGGCGGTGGTTCGATCCCGTCGGTCTCTGGTCTGCGGGCTTCGACGTGACGGCCTTCGAGGCCGCGACGTTCAACTTCCTCTATTCCGGCAGGACACCGGTGCTCGTCTGGCCGGCGTTCTGGTTCTACCTCGTGATGCCCTGGTTCGCGCTGACGCTGACCGTGCACGCGCTGACCAACCTGGCCGAGGACGCGGGCCTGATCCCGGCCCGGGCGCTCGCGCGTGAGCTGAACCCCCAGGATCCCGCGGCGGAGGCCGGACGGTGACGCTCGCCGCCTTCCTCGTCCTTCTGGCCATCGGGCTGCCCATCGGGCTGATCCTCTGCGTCGCGGCGCTCGTCTTCATTTACGACACGAACAACCTCGTGCTGCTGCTGAGCTATCCGCTCAAGCTATTCACCTCGCTCGAGAACTTCAGCCTGCTGGCGATCCCGCTCTTCATCCTCGTGGGCGAGCTGATGAACGGCGCGGGCATCACCCAGCGGCTGGTGCGGCTGGCCGCGGCCTTCGTCGGCGCGCTGCGGGGCGGGCTCGCCTACATCAACCTGATCGCCAACATGATGGTGGCCTCGATCCTCGGCTCGGCCACGGCGCAGATCGCGATGATGAGCCAGGTGATGGTCCCCGAGATGACGCGCGCGGGCTACGACCGCGCCTTTGCGGCCGGGCTGACGGCCTATGGCGGGCTTTTGGGGCCGATCATCCCGCCGTCCATCGTCTTCGTCGTCTATGCTGTGCTCGCACAGGTGGCGGTGCGCGACATGCTGGTGGCGGGGATCCTTCCGGGGCTCCTGCTGACGGGGGTCTTCCTTCTGACCGTCGCGGCGCTCGGGCGCTGGCATGCCTATCCGCGGGGCACTTCGCTGAGCTGGGCCGAGCGTCTCGCGGCGCTGCGCGAGGCGCTGCCGATGCTGGCGATCCCGGTCGTGATCATCGGCACGATCCTCGGCGGCTACGGCTCGCCGACGGAAGCCGCGGCGATGGGCGCGGTGCTGGCCGCGCTGATCGGGATGGTCTACACGCGGACGCTGCGGATCGGGGACTTCCCCGCGATCCTGCTCCGGACCGGGATCAACAGCGCGCTCGTCCTGTTCCTCGTGGCAGCGGCGGGCGTGTTTTCGTGGGTGCTGATCTTCGGGCAGGTGCCGCAGACGGCGGCGGCCTGGATCCAGTCGGTGGCGACGACGCCCGTTGCCTTCATGCTGCTCGTGCTGGTCGCGCTTCTGGCCGTGGGCACCGTGATCGACGGCATCCCGGGGCTGATCATGGTGGTGCCGATCCTTCTGCCCATCGCGACCGGGGTCTACGGGATCGACCCGCTGCACTTCGGCGTCGTGGTCTCGATCAACCTGATCCTCGGGCTCCTCTCGCCGCCCGTGGGCATCGGCCTTTACGTGGCGGCGCAGGTGAGCAACGCGAACGCGCTGCGCGTCTTCTGGGTGACCGCGCCGTTCTTCGTCGCCGCCTGCGCGGTGCTCGTCGTCCTTGCCCTCGTGCCATGGCTGAGCCTTGCCCTGCTCTGAGCGCACCGGGCCGGGCTTGCCGCGCCGGGCGGGCGCCGATACCGTTTCCGTACGAACAAGATAGGGGGAACCATGGCCGTCGAGACGAAGGAGGCGCCCGCGAGCGGCCGGTGCCTCGTGCGCAACATCGGCCGGCTGCTGACGGGCGACATCGCCGCGCCGCTCGCGGACAGCGACTGCCTGATGATCGAGGACGGGGTGATCCTCGGTTTCGAGGCGGGCCCGGCCGACCGCGAGATCGACGCGGGCGGCTGCGCAGTGGCGCCGGGCCTGATCGACAGCCACTGCCACCCGGTCTTCGGCGACTGGACGCCGCGGCAGAACCAGCTCGGCTGGATCGAGATGAACGTGAACGGTGGCGTCACGAGCTTTCTTTCGGCAGGCGAGGTGCACTTGCCCGGCCGGCCGAAGGACGCCGAGGGCGTGAAGGCGCTCGCCATGGTGGCGCAGCGCTGCTTCGTCAACTTCCGCCCCATCGGCGCCAAGGTGATCGCGGGCGCGCCCGTGCCGGAACTGGAGTTCGACCGCGACTTCTACGTGGGGCTCAAGGCCGCGGGCATCCGCCATATCGGCGAGATCGGGCTCGGCACGGTGGCCAAGGGGCCGGACGCCGCCCGCGTCACCGGCTGGTGCCGTGAGTTGGGTATCGAGACGATCATGCACACGGGCGGGCCGTCGATCGCCGGGTCGCACCATGTGACCGCCGAGGATGTCCTGCAGGCGCAGCCGGACGTGGTCAGCCACATCAACGGCGGGCCGACCTCGATCGAGCATGCCGCGATCCGCGAGCTTTGCCGCCATGCGACGGGCGCGCTCGAGGTCGTGCACAACGGCAACGAGAGGTCGGCCATCGTGGCGCTTCAGGCGGCGCTGGAGGCCGACCGGCTGGCGGATCTCCTGATCGGGACCGATGCGCCCGCGGGGTCGGGCGTGCAGCCGAACGGGATGCTGCGGATGGTCGCGCTTCTGGCGGCCTTCGGCGGGCTGGCGGGGGAACGCGCCTGGTGCTGCGCAACGGGCAACGTGGCGCGGCGGCGCGGGCTGTCGCAGGGGATCCTCGCGCCCGGGCGGCCTGCGGACATCGTCTTCATGGACCGGCCCGCGGGGTCGCCGGGGGCGGATGTGCTCGACGCGCTCGCCATGGGCAACATCCCGGGCATCGCGACGGTGATGATCGACGGAAAGATGCGCACCGGGCGGTCGCGATCCACGCCGCCCTCGGCCCGCGTGCCGGCAGGCTGAAGGAGACCGACATGCAGGCGAAGATCCGGAAGATCGCCGTCTTCCTCGACGAGACGCACCGCGAGATGGGCCAGACCATCGCGCCACCCACCCGCCGCGCCGCCGCGGTTGCGGTGATCGAGAACCCCTTCGCGGGCCGCTTCGTCGAGGATCTTGAGCCCTTGATGGAGATCGGGGCGGAACTGGGGGACCTGCTGGGCCGCCGCTGCGTCGAGGCGCTTGGCATCGCGCCGGGCGCGGCCGAGAGCTATGGCAAGGCCGCGATGGTGGGCGAGGACGGCGAGCTGGAGCATGCCGCCGCCATCCTGCACCCGCGGCTCGGCGCACCGCTGCGGGCAGCGGTCGAGAAGGGCGCGGCGCTGGTGCCGTCGTCGAAGAAGATGGGCGGGCCGGGCCAGCCGCTGGATGTGCCCTTGGGCCACAAGGACGCGGCCTATGTCCGCAGCCACTTCGACGGGATGGAGGTGCGTCTGAACGACGCGCCGCGCGCGGGCGAGATCATGGTCGCCGTCGCCGTCACCGACAGCGGGCGCCCGCTGCCGCGGGTGGGCGGGCTGACCGCCGCCGAGGCCCTGGGCAAGGACGGCCTGCGCTGACCGGGAAGGAGCCCCCATCGTGAGCGAGGGCGACAAGGAGGAGACCGGCGCGCGGCGCGGCCGCCGCCGCTATGTCCTCGACGCGCAGGCGGGATTCCTGTTGCGCAAGGCGCAGCAGCGGCACCTCAGCATCTTCGCCGCGCACATGGCCGAGGGGCTGACGGCGCAGCAGTTCGCGGCGCTCGTCAAGCTGGCCGAGGCCGGGCCGTCCTCGCAGAACTCGCTCGGCCGGCAGACGGCGATGGACAATGCCACGATCAACGGCGTGGTCCGGCGCCTTCTCCAGCGCGGGCTCGTCGAGAAGTTCCGTTCGGCCGAGGATCACCGGCTCCACATGCTGCGCCTCACGGCCGAGGGCCAGCGCGTGCACGACCGCGTCCTGCCGCTCGCCACGGAGATCACCCGCCTGACCCTCGCCCCCCTGTCGCGGGGCGAGCAGACGACGCTTCTTCGCCTCTTGCGCAAGATCGGCTGACCGATCGGGCACTGCCCGGCCGCCCCGGCAGGCGGCGCGCCTTGCACCGGGGGCCGGGACGGGCTTAAGATTCAAAAGCGGCCGCGGATGTCGCGGACGGCACGGCGCGGAGATGACCCGAGGACGCGTGGGGCGAGGCTGGATGACGACCGCGAGCGATCTCTTCCTCGAGTTCGACGACGTGAAGAAGAGCTACGACCAGAAGACGCTGGTCGTGAAGGGCTTCGACATGTCGGTGCGGCAGGGCGAGTTCATCACGCTTCTCGGTCCCTCGGGATCGGGCAAGACGACGGTGCTGATGATGCTTGCGGGGTTCGAGAGCGTCACCTCGGGCACGATCTCGATCCGCGGCCAGCCGATCAACCGGACCGCCCCCTACAGGCGCAACATCGGCATGGTGTTCCAGAACTATGCGCTGTTCCCGCACATGACGGTGGCCGAGAACCTGGGCTATCCGCTGAGCGTGCGGGGCATGGGCAAGGCCGACCAGCGGGCGCGGATCGCCGAGTACCTGCGGCTTGTCGAGCTCGACGACTTCGGCGGGCGCTATCCGGGCCAGCTGTCTGGCGGCCAGCGGCAGCGCGTGGCGCTTGCCCGAGCGATGATCTTCGAGCCCACGCTGATCCTGATGGACGAGCCGCTTGGCGCGCTCGACAAGAAGCTGCGCGAGCAGATGCAGTACGAGATCACGCGGCTGCACGAACAGCTGGGCTTCACGGTGATCTACGTCACCCACGACCAGGCCGAGGCGCTGTCGATGTCGGACCGGATCGCGGTCTTCAACGACGGGGTGGTGCAGCAATGCGCGCCGCCGGCCGAGCTGTACGAACGGCCCGCGAACGCCTTCGTCGCCGACTTCATCGGCGAGAACAACTTCATGGAGGGCCGGGTCGAGCGGATCGAGGGGCGGCGTGCCACCGTGTCGATCCCGGGCGAGGGCACGGTGGTGGCCGAGGCGGCCGAGGGGCTGGCGGCCGGGCGGCCCTGCACGGTCTCGATCCGGCCCGAGAAGCTCTTCATCCACCCCACGACCCACGCCCACGACAACGAGATCGAGGCCGCCTTCATCACGCGGATCTACGTGGGCGACTTCATCCGCTACTACTTCCGTCTGGCCGACGGGTCGGAGATCGTCGTGAAGGTGCTGAACGATCTCTCCGCGCCCGAGTTCAGCGAAGGCGACAGGGGCCGGCTTCTTTGGCTCACGTCAGATTGCATCGCATTTCCCAAAGGCGGGGACGTGGCGGGTGCGCGGGGCTAACCGGGACCCCTTTCCTTCCCGGACCGACAAGGAGGATGCCATGAAGAAGAAGATGCTGGTGTTTGCGGGCGCGGTGGCGCTCGGCGCGCAGGGCGCGGCGGCGCAGGAGCTGACCGTCACGTCCTTCGGCGGGGCCTATGGCGCCGCGCAGAAGACGCACATGATCGACCCTTACGTGGCGAAGACCGGCGCGACGATCCTGTTCGAGGACTACGGCGGCGGCGTGGCCGAGATGAAGGCGCAGAGCGATAGCGGCAACATCCAGTGGGATGTCGTCGACATCGAGGTGATCGACCTCGAACGCGCCTGCGCCGAGGGCTATGTCGCGGTCATCGATCACTCGATCCTGCCGCCGGGCGACGACGGCACGCCCGCGTCCGAGGACTTCATCCCCGAGGCGCTGCATGAATGCGGCGTGGGCAACATCGTCTGGTCGATCATCTTCGCCTATCCCGACGCCGCCTTCCCGAACGGCGGGCCCGAGACCATCGAGGACTTCTTCGACACCGAGGCCTTCCCGGGCAAGCGCGGCCTGCGCAAGCGGCCGCAGGTGAACATGGAGTGGGCGCTCATGGCCGACGGCGTGGCGCCGGGCGACGTCTACGAGGTGCTCGCCACCGAGGAGGGCCAGCAGCAGGCCTTCGCCAAGCTCGACACGATCAAGGACGACATCGTCTGGTTCGACAGCTGGTCGCAGGCGCCGGTCCTGCTGAACGACGGCGGGGCGCAGATGGTGCAGTCGGCCAACGGCCGGATCTACGCCGCGATCAAGGACGAGGGCGCGCCCTTCAGCATGGTCTGGGACAGCCATGTCTACGACCTCGACGTGTGGTCGGTGATGGAAGGGACGGACCAGAAGGAGGCCGCGCTCGACTTCATCAAGTTCGCGACGGGCACGGTGCCGCTGTCGGGGATGCAGGACGTGGCCTACGGCCCGACCCGCCGGTCGGCGCAGGCGCTTCTGCCCGAGGACGTCAAGCAGGACCTGCCGACCGCCCATCTCGACAAGGGCATCCAGGCCGACGGCATCTTCTGGGCCGATTTCGGCGAGTCGCTGGGCGAGAAGTTCAACGAATGGCTTCTCCAGTAATCCGCTGACCCCCCTGCGCGCCCCGCGCGGGCCGACCCGCGCGGGGCACCCGAGGAGATCCGCATGGCCGAGATCACGGCAGCACCGCCCGCCGCCCCCGCGCGACGGCTCGCGCCCGGGGACGCACGGAACGCGGCGCGCGAGGTGCGCGCCCGCCGCCTGCGCGCCTTCCTCTTCGTCGCGCCGCTTCTCGCCTTCATCCTGTTCGCCTTCGTGGCGCCCATCGCGTCGATGCTGTTCCGCAGCGTCTACAATCCGACGGTGGCCGCGCTTGTTCCCGCGACACTCGAGGCGCTGGGGGACTGGGACGGCGAGGGGCGGCCGCCCGACGCGGTGCTCACGCAGTTCGCTACCGACCTCAAGCGCCTTGCAGGTGACCGCACCTCGGGGCGGCTGGCCGAGGGCATGAACCGCTTCCTGCCGGGTACCTCGAGCGTCGTGCAGTCCACCGCGCGCGGGCTGCGCCGGGTGGACGATGCCGAGCTTGCCGCGAACGGTGCGGGCCTGCTCCTCGAGGCGAACGACGCCTGGGCCGAGCCCGCGATCTGGCGGGCGCTCGGCAATGCGGGGCAGGTCTACACGGCCACGCACTACCTGACCGCGCTTGACCTCGAGATGTCGCCCGAGGGCGAGATCGGGCCGCGCGACACGCAGATCTACCTCAAGCTCTACGGCAAGACGCTGTGGATGGCGCTGATCATCACCGTGCTGACGCTGATCCTCGGCTATCCGCTCGCCTTCCACATGGCGCACAGCACGACGGCGCATGCGAACCTTCTGATGGTGTTCGTGCTCCTGCCGTTCTGGACCTCGCTTCTCGTCCGGACGACGGCGTGGATCGCGCTTCTCCAGACCAACGGCGTGGTGAATTCCACGCTGATCGCGCTCGGGCTCGCGCGCGACCCGCTCGAGCTGCTCTACACGCAGTTCTCGACCATCATCGCGATGACGCACATCCTTCTGCCGTTCATGGTGCTGCCGCTCTATTCGGTCATGCGCGGAATCGACCCGAGCTACATGCGCGCGGCCATGTCGATGGGCAGCCCGCCGATCCCGGCCTTCCTGCGGATCTACCTGCCGATGAGCCTGCCGGGGCTGTCGGCCGGGGCGCTTCTCGTCTTCATCATCTCGGTCGGCTACTACATCACGCCCGCGCTCGTGGGCGGCACCGAGGGGCAGATGATCTCGAACATCATCGCCTTCCACATGCAGCAGTCGAACAACTGGGAGCTCGCCGCCGCGCTCGGCTCGCTTCTCCTGTTCCTCATCCTCGCGCTCTACTGGCTCTACGACCGCTTCGTGGGCGCCGGCAACATCAAGCTGGGCTAGGACGATGCGCGACTTCCCCGAGTACTTCACCGTCTGGCACATCGCGGGGCACTATGCGCTGCGCGTTGTGGCCTGGCTGGTGCTGGCCTTCCTGATCCTGCCGATCCTCGTGATCGTGCCCCTGTCGTTCAATGCCGAGCCCTTCTTCACCTTCACGCAAGGGATGCTCGCGTTCGATCCCGACGCCTATTCGCTGCGCTGGTACGAGGAGGTCCTGACCGACGAACGCTGGTTGCTCTCGATCCGCAACAGCTTTGTCATCGGCATCGCGGCGGCGATCCTCGCCACCCTGCTCGGCACCGTGGCGGCGGTCGGGCTTTCCTCGCCCTGGATGCCGTTCAAGCGGCTGATCACCGCGCTGCTTCTGTCGCCGATGATCGTGCCGCTCATCATCATCGCGGCGGGGATGTTCTTCTTCTACACGAACTTCGGCCTCGTCGGCACCTATGCGGGGCTCATCATCGCACATGCCGCGCTCGGCGTGCCCTTCGTCATCATCACCGTGACGGCGACGCTGCAGGGCTTCGACCGGACGCTGTTCGCCGCGGGGCTGAGCCTTGGCGCCTCGCCCGTCCGGGTGTTCTGGGACGTGGTGATCCCGCTCATACGCCCCGGCGTGATCTCGGGCGGGCTTTTTGCCTTCGTGACGTCCTTCGACGAGGTGGTGCTGGTGCTGTTCCTCGCCGGGCCCGAGCAGCGCACGATCCCGCGGCAGATGTTCTCGGGCCTGCGCGAGCAGATCAACCCGAGCATCCTGGCGGTTGCGACGCTTCTGGTCGTTCTGTCGATCGCGCTTCTGGTGACGCTCGAACTCCTGCGCCGGCGGTCCGAGCGGCTGCGCGGGACGCCCTGAGGCATCAGCGCGTCGCGGCCCGGGCGCAGAGGGGCACGGCAAGGACCAGGACGGCGATGCCCCAGAAGGCCGTGGGCAGGCTCGTCGCCTCGGACACGAAGCCGATCACCGCGGGGCCGAGCAGGATGCCCGAATAGCCCACCGTCGTGATCGCGGCGATGGCGAGGCCGGGCGCCATGATCTTCTGGCGGCCGGCCGCGCTGAAGAAGACGGGAACGAGGTTCGCGCAGCCGAAGCCTACGAGCGTGAAGCCGGCAAGCGCGAGGGCCGCGCCGCCGGTCAGCATGAGCGATAGCCCCGCGACGGTGACGACCCCGCCCGCGACAAGCGTGCGCCAGCCGCCGAGCCGCGCCACGATCCGGTCGCCGGCGAGCCGGCCCGCTGCCATGGCCGCCGAGAACAGCATGAAGCCGATCCCGGCCGTCTCGACCGGCAGGAGGCCGCGGTCGAGCATCAGGAGCGCGCCCCAGTCGAGGATCGAGCCCTCGACGAGGAAGACGAGCCCCGCGAGAAGCGCGAGGAGAAGGACGAGCCCCCGCGGCAGCGCCATCACCGGAGGTTCGCCCGGCCGGGTGTTAAGGAGGCGCGGCGCCGCCACGGCGAGGCACGTGGCCGAGGCCGCGGCGGCCACCAGCGCCGCGCCGAGGGGCGGAAGGCCGCCCCAGATGAGCGCGGTGGTGCCCCCGGCGCCGAGGATTCCGCCGACGCTCCACATCGCGTGGAAGCCCGACATCATCGGGCGCCCCTCGAGCCGCTCGACCTCGGCGGCATGGACGTTCATCGCGACGTCGATCGTCCCGAGCGAGGCGCCGAAGACGAAGATCGACAGGCCCAGAAGCACCGGGCTGCCCATCGTCACGAGAAGCGGCAGGCACAGGACAAGACCCGCACCGCCCAGAAGGACCATCCCGCGCGCGCCGCGGCGGGCGCTGATGTAGCCCGTGACCGGCATCGCGATGATCGAGCCGATCCCGAGGCAGAGGAGATGCAGGCCGAGCTGCGCGTCGCCCGCGCCGACGCGTTCCTTCGCGAAGGGGATGAGAGGCGCCCAGCTTGCCATGGGAAGGCCCGCCGCGAGGAACGAGAACCGCGTGGCGAGGGCAGCGGGGCCGAGGGCCCCGACAGGACGGGTATCGGCTTGCGACAAGGGGGCGTCCTTTCGGTGGCGCGGCGCCCGGGCACAACCCGAGCCGCGGAGCCCCGTCCGATGACCATCGGCCGGGGCTCGGGTCAGGGTCCGTGCGCGGCGTTCAGTGGTTGTCGCGCGGAAGGTCCTTCGCGACGCGGCGATAGGCGGTGGCGAGCTCGAGGCAGCCGCCGTCGGCCAGCTGTCCCACGTGCATGCGGTACATCTCCTGCCAGGGGGTCTGGTTGTGCAGCACGGGCTGCGTCCAGGTCGCCCGGCGCGCCTCCCACTCGGCCTCGGGCACCAGCGCGTCGAGCCGGCAGGCGCCGAGGTCGAGCCGCACCCGGTCTCCGGTCTGGAGAAGCGCGAGCCCCCCGCCCACCGCCGCCTCGGGCGAGGCGTTGAGGATCGAGGGGCTTTCCGAGGTGCCCGACTGCCGCCCGTCGCCCACCGTGGGCAGGTGGTTGATCCCCGCCTTCAGAAGCGCGTCCGGCGGCTGCATGTTCACGACCTCGGCCGAGCCCGGATAGCCCACGCAACCCACGCCCCGGATGAACAGGATGGTCCCGTCGTCGATGCCGAGCGACGCATCGTTGATCCGCTCGTGGTAGTCCTCGGGGCCTTCGAACACGACCGCCTTCGCCTCGAACACGCCCTCCTGCCCGGGGACCGACAGGAACCGGGACCGGAAGTCGGCCGATATGACAGAGGTCTTCATCATCGCGCTGTCGAAGAGGTTGCCCGACAGGACGAGGAAGCCCGCGTTATGGCGGAGCGGTTCCGCCACGGTCTTGATGACCTCGAGATCGCGCGAAACCCAGCCCTGAAGGTTCGCCCCCATGGTCTTGCCCGTCACCGTCATCACGCCGTCGTGGAGGCGCCCGGCCTTGCGCAATTCGCCCATCACCGCCGGCACGCCGCCCGCGCGGTAGAAGCTTTCGCCCAGGTACTTGCCAGCCGGCTGCATGTTGACGAGAAGCGGCACCTCGAAGCCGACGGTCTGCCAGTCGGTGACATGCAGCTCGACCCCGGCATGGCGCGCGATGGCCTGAAGATGCGGCGGCGCGTTGGTGGACCCGCCGATGGCCGAGTTCACCACGATGGCGTTCTCGAAGGCCTGCCGCGTGAGGATGTCGGAGGGCTTGAGGTCCTCGTGCACCATCTCGACGATCCGCCGGCCGGTCTGATAGGCCATCGCCATCCGCTCGCGGAAGGGCGCGGGAATGGCCGAGCAGCCCGTCAGGCTCATGCCCAGGGCTTCGGCCATGGCGTTCATGGTCGACGCCGTGCCCATCGTGTTGCAGTGGCCGAGCGAGGGCGCCGAGGCGCAGACGCGGCTCATGAACTCCTCGAGGTCGATCTCGCCCTCGGCCAGCAGTCGCCGGCTCTCCCAGACGATGGTCCCCGACCCCGCGAGCTTGCCGTCCCACCAGCCGTCGAGCATCGGCCCGCCCGACAGCACGATGGCCGGCAGGTCGACCGTGGCCGCGCCCATGATCATCGCGGGCGTGGTCTTGTCGCAGCCCGTGGTCAGCACGACCCCGTCGATCGGATAGCCGTGCAGCACTTCGACCAGCGAAAGATAGGCGAGGTTGCGGTCGAGCGCCGCGGTGGGCCGCTTGCCCGTCTCCTGGATCGGGTGGACGGGGAACTCCATCGGCACGCCGCCCGCGTCGCGGATGCCAGCCTTGATCCGGTCCATCAGGAAGACGTGGATCTTGTTGCAGGGGGCGATGTCGCTGCCCGTCTGGGCGACGCCGATCACCGGCCGGTCGCCCTGCAATTCGCCGCGGGTGTACTCCTGGTTCAGGTAGCGCTCGATGTAGAGCGCGGTCATGCCGGGGTTGTTCGGGTTGTCGAACCACTCCTGGCTGCGGAACTTCTTGCGGGCGCGGGTGTCGGACATGGGTCCCCCTTCAGGCTGACTTGGGCAGGTCTACACCGCCGCGCGGGCGACCCCAAGGGCGTCGCTCGGCAGCCAGCTGCCGTAGAGCGGATGGTCGGGGCCGAGCGGCAGCGCGACGGGCCGGCCCTCGCGCGCCGAGGCGTAGCAGGCGGTGACGAACTCGAGCGACCGGCGCGCGTCGGCGAGCGTGACCTCGCGGCCCGGCCGCCCGTCGAGCGCGTCGGCGACGGCCTCGAAAAGCCCCGCGTAGCCCAGTTTCGGCGCCGCGACGCTTGCGAGGACCGCATCGATCTGGCCTTGCGTCCGGGGCGCGCGCGCGGTGAAGCTCCAGCCTGCCAGGGCGGGCGCGTAGGGCGCGTGGTCGCTTTCGACCGTGAACCCCTCGAACATCAGGCACAGGCGGCTCGTGTTGCCGGCGGCGCCGAGCGTGACGGACGAGGTCACGACCGCGCCTTCCGCCATGCGGATCGCAAGCGCCGCGCAGTCCTCGACCTCGATGTCGTTCACGCGGGTGGCAAGCTCGGCATGGACCCGCGCCACGGGGCCGAGGATGCCGGTCAGGATGTCGTGGATGTGGATCGCATGGCCCAGAAGCGCGCCGCCCGACTCGCCCGCCCAGGTCCCGCGCCAGTCGACGGCGTAATAGGCAGCGTCGCGGTCCCAGTGCGTCTCGAGGCTGCCCGCATGGCAGCGCCCGGCAAGCCCCGCCGCGGTCAGCGCGGCAAGCTGCGCGGTGCCGAGCCCGTAGCGGTACTGGAAGACCGGGAAGATCTGACGCCCGGTCTCGGCCGCGCGGACGGCCAGCGCGTCGGCCTCCTTGAGCGAGGGGACGAGCGGCTTTTCGCAGATGACGTCCTTGCCCGCCTCCATCGCGTCCATGCAGGCGCGGAAGTGGAGATGCGGCGGCAGGCAGATGTCGACGATGTCGATGGCGGGATCGGCCAGCACGCCGGCGAGATCCGGCGTGACGCCGACACCCTCGTACTGCACGGCCAGCGCCTGCGCCCGGGTGTCGTCCAGATCGCAGACGCAGGCGACGGTGAAGCGGTCGCGCAGCTGCCAGAAGCCCGCGAGGTGCTGCGCCCCGATCCCGGCGCCGACGATTGCGATGCGGCGGGTCATGCGGCCTCGGCCTTCATCTGCGCGCGGATGGCGAGGTCCATCACGGTGAAGGTGTGGCGCTGGGCGGTCGCCGTCTCGGTGCGGTCCTCGACGTCGGCGATCAGCCTCGGGAAGTAGGGCAGGCCGGCGTCGTCGCAGGCGATCATCGCGTTCTCGGTGGCGTTGACAAGGTAGAGCGTGTTCGTGACGTGCGGCCGCCCGACCTCGGTGTACTTGCGCAGTTCGATGTAGCCATCCGTGCCTTGAATGAAGAGCCGCCCGTCGCCCCAGGTGGGCAGGCCGTCGGGCGTGAACCAGTCGACGCGGACATAGCCGTGACCCCGGGGCGACTTGAGCACCATCTCGCCGAAGTCCTGGAAGCCGGGACGGTCGGGCATGGTCGTGTTCTCGACATGGGCGTGCAGGATCTCGGCCGTCTCGGACCCGGTGAAGTGCAGGAACTGGTCGATCTGGTGCGAGCCGATGTCGGTCAGGATGCCCCCGAACCGCGCGCGCTCGAAGTACCACGGCGGCCGGGTCTTGAGGTTCTGCTTGTGCGGGCCAAGCCCCACAGTCTGCACCACCCGCCCGATCGCGCCGCCGAAGACCAGCTCCTCGGCCTTCGTCACCGCGGGCACCTCGAAGCGTTCCGAGAAGTTGACCGACCAGATGCGGCCCGTGCGCGCCTGCGCCTCCTGCACGGCCGCCAGCTGCTCGAGCGTCGTGCAGCCGGGCTTGTCCACCATCACGTCCTTGCCCGCCTCCATCGCCTCGATGGCGAGGCCCGCGCGGTCGGCGGGAACGGCCGAGATCAGGACCATCCGCACCTCGGGGTCGTCGAGGATGCGGCGGCGGTCGTCGACCTTCGCGACCTCGGGGAAGACCTCGGCGAACTTCGCTTCCGTGACCGCCGGGCCGTCGGTCCAGTAGGCGTCGCAGGTGCAGCCCTGCGCCTTCATCTGGCCCAGCATCCCGAAGATGTGGCCGTGGTCGATTCCGATCACGCCGAGCTTGAACGCCATGTCACACCTCGTCGAGCAGCACGTCGCCGCCTCTCTCGCCCGACCGCTCGAGGGCCGCAATGAGTCGGTGCACGCCCAGCGCCTCGCGCCCGGGGACAAGCGGCGGGCGGCCGGTGGCGATGGCGTCCGCGAAGTCCTCGATCACCGTGCGGTGCCAGTCCGAGGTGAAGGCCATCGGATCGGCGCCCGCGCCGGACGAGGCCGCCTGCCCGATCGTCTCGGTCGTCCCGTCCTGCCGGTCGATCCGGAGGACGCCGGCCTCGAGATGGACCGAGCCCGCGCGGTGGTGGAGCGTGATCGTCTCGCCGCGGCCGGGGAAGCTTGCCGTCGTGGCGAAAAGCTGCCCCACGGCACCGCAGGCGAACTTCAGCCCCGCGCAGACGAAGTCCTCGGCCTCCATCCGGTGCAGGCCCGTGGTCGCCACCATCGCGTTGACCGACACGACCGGCCCCGTCAGCGACAGCATCAGGTCCATCGTGTGGATCGCCTGAGAGATCAGCACCCCGCCCCCGTCGCGGCCATAGGTGCCGCGCCCGGGCTCGTCGTAGTAGGACTGCGGCCGCCACCAGGGCACGCTGACCTCGGCCGCCATGAGCGGCCCGAGGTCGCCCAGCACCCGGCGCAGGTCGGCCACGACCGGCCGCGCCCGGTGCTGGAGCACGATGCCGAGCGGCACGCCCTTGCCCTCGCAAAGCTCCACCAGCCGGATGGCGGCCGCCAGCGTCCGCTCGACCGGCTTTTCCATGAGGATCGGCTTGCCCGCCGCCGCGAGCCGGCCCACGATCTCGGCCCGCGCGTTGGGCGGCGTCGTCAGGATGGCGAAGCCGATGCCCGGATCGGCCGCGATCTCGTCCACCGTCATCTCAAGCGCGCCGAGGTCCGCGTTGGCCGACAGGAACCGCTCGCGGCTCGCCTCGCTGCGGGCGCAGACGCCGGACAGTTCGACGGCGGCGGAGGTCCGGATCGCGTCGGCATAGGTCCGCGACACCATGCCGAGGCCGATGAGCGCCACCCTCATCCCGCCATGGGAAGCGCGCGCTCCCCCTCCCCGGCGAAGAGATGGAAGGCCGCGGGGTCGAAGGACACCCCGATGGTCTGCCCGCGCGTCAGCGGGATCTGCCGCGGCAGTTGCACCGTCAGCGTCTCGCCGTTGGCGAAGGCCGTGTAGATGTAGGTCACCGACCCCAGCTGCTCGAAGTTCCGCACCGTCACCTGCGCGTCGCCCTCGCCATCGAGCGAGACGCCGATCGCCTCGGGCCGGACGCCCATCGTCACCGGCATCCGCCCCGCTGCCGCCACCGGCACCGGGCGGGCGACCCCGCTCTCGAGCCGCAGGACGCGGGCGTCGAGTTCGCCCTTGAGGAAGTTCATCTGCGGCGCCCCGATGAAGCCCGCGACGAACCTGTTGGCGGGATGGTTGTAGAGGTCGAGCGGCCGGCCCACCTGCTCGATCCGGCCGCCCCGCAGGACCACGATCCGGTCGGCCATGGTCATCGCCTCGACCTGGTCGTGGGTGACGTAGATCATCGTGTTGCCGAGCTCTTGGTGCAGCTGCGAGATCTCGACCCGCATCTGGAGCCGAAGTTCCGCGTCGAGGTTCGAGAGCGGCTCGTCGAAAAGGAAGATCACGGGTTCCCGCACGATGGCGCGCCCGATCGCCACCCGCTGCCGCTGCCCGCCCGACAGCTGCCCCGGCCGACGGTCCAGGAGCTGGTCGATCTGGAGAAGCTTGGCCGCCGCGTCGACGCGAGCCCGGATATCGTCCTTCGGCATCCGCATGTTCTCGAGCCCGAAGGACAGGTTCGACCGGACCGACATGTGCGGATAGAGCGCGTAGGACTGGAACACCATAGACAACCCGCGCTCGGAGGCGGGCACGGTGTTCACCCGCTTGCCCTTGAGCACGATGTCGCCCGAGGTCGGGTCGTCGAGCCCCGCGATCAGCCGCAGGAGCGTGGACTTCCCGCAGCCCGAGGGGCCGACGAAGACGACGAACTCGCCTTCCGGGATCTCAAGGTCGATGCCGTGGATGACCTCGACCGTCCCGTAGGCCTTGCGGATCTGGCGAAGCTCCAGCGCGTGCGTCGTGTCGGTCATTTGAGGCCCGTCGTGGCGATGCCCGTCGTGATGAACCGCTGGAGCCAGACGAAGACGAGCGTGATGGGGATGAGCGAGACGACCGTCATCGCGAGGATGTAGTGGAAGTTCGTGTTGAACTCGCCCGCGAACTGGGTGAGGCCCAGCTGCAGCGTGTGCTGGCGCGGGTCCGAGACGAGCACGATCAGCGGCCAAAGGAAGTCGTTCCAGCGCCAGATCACCGACAGGATCGCCAGCACCGACAGCGCGGGCAGCGACAGCGGCATCACGATCCGCCAGAAGATCCGCCATTCCGACGCCGCGTCCATCCGCGCGGCCTCGAGCAGCTCGTCGGGGATCGTCAGCATGTACTGGCGCAGCAGAAACACGCCCGTGGGCGTCGCTGCGGCGGGGATGATCACGCCCCAGAGCGATCCGAAGATGCCGAAGGTCCAGACGACGAAGAACAGCGACACGAGGATGATCGAAGTCGGGATCAGCAGGGTGGCCACGATCAGGATGGTGAAGGTCAGCCGCCCGCGGAACTGGTACTTGGACAGCGCGAAGGCCGCCATCGCGTTGATGATCAGCGTGAGGAGCGTGGCCATCACCGTCACGAAGACCGAGTTGTAGAGGTAGCGGGCGAAGAAGAAGTTGTCCTGCCCTGCCCGCTGCAGGAGCGGGTCGAGATAGTTCTCGGTCGCGATCCTGAGCTCCTCGTTCGGCGCGAGCGCGGCGCGCGGCACGGTGAAGACGGCGTCGGGGTCGTCGACCGGCGCGACCTCGGTCTCGGCCCGCGCGGGGCCGGCGCGGAAGACCTCGACGGCCTGGCCGTCCGGCCCCTCGACGATCCAGGTGTCGCGAAGCCCGTGGCCCGGGATCTCCCTCTGGATCTGGTCGTAGGGCAGGATGCGGGTGTCGAAATTCTCGACCGACCGTTCCGACTTGATCGAGGTGACGACCGTCCAGAGGACCGGCAGGAGGATCACCAGCACGCCGACGAGAAGATAGGCGTAGGCGAGGAAATCCGAGATGCCGAAGCGCTCGGCCCGGTCCGGGGTGCCGCGGGTGCGGGTGAGGAAGGCGGCCACGCGGCTCATCTCAGAACCCCGACTGCCGGCGGACGACCCAGAGCTGGACGAAGGTGAAGACCGCGATCACCACCGCCATCAGCACCGACCCCGCCGCCGCCTCGCCATAGGCCGGGACCTGGCTGCGGAAGCCCGTCTCGTAGATGT
>DAINOF010000018.1:3485-18856 GCA_036735505.1 Paracoccaceae bacterium | reverse complement strand
AGCGGGAAGGCCCGGACCAGGTCCATCCGCGCGAGGTCGCGCAGCCCGTGGAACGGGCGCTGCAGGATCGGCCGGAAGACGTCGAACTTGGCGCTGTTCTCGGTCAGGTAGCGGCGCACGTTCGGGGCATCGGCGGGGCAGATGCGCGCGGCCTCGGCCGTGAGCCTGTCGACGTCGGGGGTGGCATCGAAGGTGTTCCCGTCGTCGAACTGCAGACGGTACATCGGATCGAGCCGCTTCAGGTCGACCTCGGCGTCGAGATCCTGCCCGCAGACCGCGAAGATCTCCCGCAGGACCTCGGGGTAGAGGTAGAAGGTCGGGCCGTAGTCGAAGGTGAAGCCGTCCTGCTCGAAGGACGAGGTCCGTCCGCCGACGCGGTCGGACCGCTCGAGCACCGTCACCTCGGCGCCGGCCGCACGCAGCAGCATCGCGGTTGCCAGGCCACCGGGACCGGCGCCGATCACGACGACGGTGCGCCGGTCGGGGGCGAAGCCGCGCATCCTCGCGTTCATGGGAAGTACCTCCTGCCGACGATAATGGTGGCAGGCTCGGCAGGTTCCACGGTAGTGTCTTCACAGGGTCCGGCGCGGCGTCGCAGGGGCGCAGGAGCCTGAACCTTTTGCCGGTTCGTGGCGTTTCGCGTGGCCGATCTTGGTGTCGAGACCGTTTTGCATGGAAGGACAAGCCTTACCCCGGCAGGGTTCCCCATCCCCGCGGTCCCGCACCGCGGGAAGCGAGAACTTTCCCGTCGCGTCGCTCCTCCTTGCCAAGGGGGTGCGCCCCCGAGTGATGGCGTTCTACCGCTTCGCGCGTGCTGCCGACGACGTCGCCGACGATCCCGCGCTCGACACGCAGTCCCGGCTCGACCGGCTCGCGCCGTTCGAGGCGGGGCTCGACGGCCTGCCCGGTGCGGCCGAGGCGATGGCGCTGCGTGACGCCCTTGGGCCTGACGCGGCGGGGCTGGGGCATGCCCGCAAGCTCCTGCGCGCGTTCCGGATGGATGCCTGCGGGCAGCCCTACGCCACGTGGGCCGACCTCTGCGGCTATTGCGCGCTTTCGGCCGATCCCGTGGGGTGGTTTTTGCTGGACGTCCATGGCGAGCCAGAGGCCGTGTCCACCCTGACCGACCCTCTCTGCACGGCGCTGCAGGTGTTGAACCACCTTCAGGACCTGAGGGAGGATCACGACCGGCTGGGCCGCGTCTATCTGCCCGGCGCCTGGCTGGCGGCCGAGGGCGTCGCACCGGCGGACCTGTCGCGCGACGCGGCGACGCCGGCCCTGCGGCGGGTGATGGCTCGGGCGCTCGATGCCTGCGACGCGTGCCTCGCGCGCGCAGCACCCTTGCCGGCCGCGCTGCGCGATCCGGGGCTGCGCGCACAGGCGCGGGCGACGCTCTGGCTGGCGGGGGACCTGTCGCGCGCCTTGCGCCAGGGCGACCCGCTGGCGCGGCGCGTCGCCCCCTCCCGCGGGCGGGTGGCAGCATTCGTCGCCCGGGCCCTCCTGTGGCGGGGCATGGGACGATGAGGGGGGGCCGCGCCGCCTCCGAAACCGAGAATGCCGAGGCGGTCCGTCGCATCGTGGCGTCCGCGGGATCGTCCTTCGCGCTCGGCATGCGCGCCCTGCCGCAGCGGCGCCGGACGGCGATCCACGCCGTCTACGCCTTCTGCCGCATCGTCGACGACATCGCGGACGGGGACGACCCCGAGGCGCCCGATGCCGCGGCCCGAAGCGCCGCGCTCGACGCCTGGGAGGAAGAGATCCTGCGCGCTTTCGGTGGAGATCCGCGAACGGCGGTCGGCGCCGAACTGGCGCGCGCCGCCCGACGGTTCGACCTGCCCATGGCCGAGCTTCTCCTCGTCCTGGACGGGATGCGGATGGACGCCAAGAGGATCGTCGCGCCGTCGTCGGAGCAGCTCGCGGCCTATGTGCGGCGCGTGTCCGGCGCGGTCGGCATCCTCGCGATGCACTGCTTCGGTGCCTGGCGCGGGCCCCCCTCGGAACGCTTCGCCCTGAACCTCGCCACAGGGCTGCAGCTGACCAACATCCTGCGCGACGTCGAGGACGACGCCGCCCTCGGGCGGCTCTACCTGCCGCGGGACGTACTGGCCGAGGCCGGTGTTCCGGCCGATCCGCAGCGGGCGGTCCGCCATCCCGGCCTGCCGCGGGCGCGCGCGATCCTCGGCGACCGGGCGCGTGCGGCCTTTGCGAGCGCCACGGCCGAAGTCCCTGCCCACAGCCGCTCGCGCCTCCTTCCCGCGCTTCTCATGATGGGGCCTTACGAGAGCATGCTGGAGCGGATGGCGCGGGACTGGGCGCGCCCTGCGCCCGCACGCTCGGTGCCGGGCAAGCTGCTGGACGGCATGCGCCGGGCCGCGCGCGGCGGGCGCTGAGACTTGAGCCGCGTCGTTGTGGTGGGCGCGGGGCTCGCCGGCCTCGTCGCCGCGGAGGCGCTCAGCCGCGCCGGGCGCGAGGTGCTGGTGCTGGAAGCCTCGGCGCAGGCAGGCGGACGGTGCCGCAGCTATGTCGACCGCAGCCTCGGGCGCAGGATCGACAACGGCAACCACCTGATCCTCAGCGCCAATGCCCATGTCCTGGCATGGGCCGGGCGGATCGGCGCCGCGGACAGGCTGCACCTGGGCGAGGCCGCATTCCCCTTCCTCGACCTCGACGACAGGTCGCGCTTTACCGTCAGGATCGGCCGCGGTCCGCTGGGCGGGATCGCACCCTCGGCGCGGCCGCCGGGCGTGCCGCTGTCCGCAGCTCTTGGCCAGATGGCGCGGCTTGGCATTGCACGCCGCGGCGCCAGCGTCGCGGAGGTGCTGCAGGACCGGGGGAGGCTCTGGCGCGCCTTCTGGGATCCGCTCACGCGGGCCATCCTGAACGAGGCGCCCGCATCCGCCGATGCCGGCCTCCTGCGGACGACCCTGCTGCGCAGCTTCGCGCGGGGGGAGGGCGCCTGCCGGCCGGTTCTGGCGACCGACGGGCTCGGTCCTGCCCTCATCGACCCGGCGCTGGCGCTCCTGGCCCGGCGCGGGGTGGAGGTGCGGCTGCGGACGCCCGTGCGGGCGATCGCGCTCGACGGCTTGCGCGCCACGGCGCTGACGACCGGAGAGGGCGACATCGCCATCGGTCCACGCGACGCGGTGATCGTGGCGCTTCCCGCACAGGCCACGGCCGCGCTGCTGCCGGACCTCGTGCTGCCCGGGGAAGGCCGCCCGATCCTGAACGCGCATTTCGTCGTGCCGGACAGTGGCTTGCCCCCGATCCTCGGGATCCTCGGCGGCGCGGCGCAATGGCTGTTCCGGCGCGGCGACGTGGTGTCGGCCACGGTCTCGGCGGCCGATGCCTCGCCGCTGGTCGGCCTGGGCCGGGATGCGGCGCTCAAGCGACTCTGGGACGAGGTGGCGGCGGCGGTCGCGGCACATTGCGGCGTCGTTCCGGAGGGGCTTCCGCGCTCTCGCCTCCTGCGCGAACGGGCGGCGACCTTCGACCAGTCGCCCGAGGGCGTGGCACGGCGGCATCCGACCGCGACGCGCTGGCGCAACCTGCTGCTGGCCGGCGACCATGTCGCCACCGGCCTGCCCGCCACGCTGGAAGGCGCGGTGATCAGCGGCGAGCGGGCCGCCCGCGCCGCCGAGCGGGATACAGTCGCGGATTGAGGTCCATGAACCGGCACAGCAGGCCGCCCAACGGCCAGCGCGCGCCGCGCCCCACGGTGTCATGCGCGATGAGCGCCCCGACCGCGCCCCCCGCGAGGTTGGCGGCCATGTCGCCCATCGTGTCCGGCAGCCCCGACCGCTGCGTGTTGGTCCCGAACACCGCGTCGAGCGAGAACTCCATGAGCTCCCACATCGCGCCCACCATCATGGAGAAGCCGAAGGCCAGCACGGCCGGGACCCATGGGGCGATGCGCGGCGGCGCGCCGCCCGTGGCCATCAGGGCGAGCGCCATTCCCGCGACCGAAAGAACCGCCGCGGCCACGAGGTGCAGCAGGATGTCCCACCACCAGATCGTCCGGTAGAAGCCGCCCATTTCACCGGCGAGCAGCGCCGCGGCCGCATAGACGAGAATGCCGGTCGCGAGGCCCTCGGGAAAGGCGATGCCCGACAGGGCCGTGAACGCCGACGGCCCCGACGCGAGAAGGAGGCAACCCGCCGCGGCTGTCGCCGTCGTCCATGTTCCGTCCGCGAGGGCCAGCAACAGCACCCCGGCCACGGCAATCCAGAGCGCGGCCGCGGCCAAGCTTGAGACGGACGGCTGGAGGCTGCGTTCGACTGTCCGATGGGTGGGCGTGCGGCTGCGCATGGTCCCGCGCAACGGGCCGGAGAGGCGACTGGTTCCGGAGGGCCGTGCGGGTCATTTGCGTTGGGGGCGGCAGAAGCCCGGGGCGGCCCATGCCGCGCCGCGAGATCTTGTCATGCCATCGGTGCTCTTTGGCCGCCGCGGGCCATGGCCCGCTGGCGGGCATCCTCGCCATCATCACGGACCAGATCGGTTCGCCGCGCGGTTCTCGTCGAACCGGTCCGAGCAGGTCCGGAAAGGCCTGTCCGCGGCGCTGACCTCGACGGGCGCGGGGCGGGTCTCCGGTGCTGCAGCCGATGGCAGGCTCCCGGCCGTCGGCGCGGATGCCCGGTTTCGGGGCAGGACCCCGACCTCTGATCCCCCGCCCTGGTTCCCTGGTGGAGGCGCTATGCCGTCACAAGCCGTTCCGCCGTGAACCTGTCGGTGATCAGGACGTCGATCACGCCTGTTCGCAAGGCGCCGTGGATCGCCGCCGTCTTCGCCTGTCCTCCGGCCAGGGCGAGCACCCGGTCCACGTCGTGCAACTCCTCGAGCGACATCCCGATGACCCGTTCGTCGAGCGGGGTCTTCACCGGTCGACCGTCCCCATCGAAGAAGCGGAGGCTCATGTCCCCCACGCCCCCCGCATCCTTGATCGCGGCCAGTTCCCGAGAGGTGAAGATGTTGCCGGACCGCGCCAGCATGTTGGACGGCTCCATCGCGCCGATGCCGACGATCCCGAGCGTGATCTGGCCGAACATGTCCATCGTCTGACGGACGAAGGGATCGCCCAGCAGCACGAGCTTGCCCTCGCGCGACTGGGCGACGCCGGGCGCGTTGAGAAGGTGCGCCTCGGCCCCGGTCAGCCGGGCGAGCCGCGTGGTCAGGTGGTTGGCATGGGTCTGCACCGCCGGATCGCCGATGCCCCCGAGCGTCTGGACGACGTACTTCGCCCGGCCGTTCTTCATCGGGTGGATGTTGTCCACCATCTTGAGAATGGTCTCCGACCAGCTCGAGACCCCGATGATCTCGCCTGCCTGAAGCGTCGTTTCGAGGAAATGCGCGGCCGCCTCGCCGATCCGGGCCATGATCGCCCCGTCGCGGTCCTCGGAGCATTCGACCACGATCGCCTCGACGAGCCCGAAGGTGCGGCGGAGGCCGGCCTCCAGATCGGCGTAGGTTCCGAGCGGGGCGGCGACCGTCGTGCGCACGATCTCTTCCTCCTCCGCCCGCTTGAGCATGCGCGAGACCGTCGCCTGCGAAATCCGCATGTGACCCGCGATCTCGGCCTGGCGGAGGCCCTCCACATGGTACATCTGGGCGATCCGCGCGATCATCCGAAGTTCGTTGAGGCGTGACACGTGGAAAGGCCTCCGCGGGCAGGTGAATATTTATTCCGTATGCACTTACAGAAGCGCGCGGGCAACGGCCTTCTGCCATCGGTCGCGCCACGCCTTTCGATGATCCTGCGGCATCGCGGGCATGACCGGCGGGCCATGCTCCGCCAGTGCGGCGATCGTCCCGAGGTCCGGCCAGAAGCCCGTCGCGAGGCCTGCAAGATGCGCGGCCCCGAGCGCCGAGGCCTCGGGTCGGCGGCACGGCGTCACCTCCCGGCCCAACGCATCCGCCACAAGCCGCATCAGGAACGCGTTCCGGCTCGGCCCGCCATCGACGAAGAGACGGCCGATCCCCTCCGCCGCGTCGGACATGATGTCGAAGACGTCGGCGGCCTGGAACGCCATGCTTTCCGCCGCCGCCCGGGCCACATGGGCGGGCTTCGATCCGAACGACAGGCCGCAGATCAGTCCGCGGGCCCTGCTGTCCCAGTGGGGAGATCCGAGCCCCACATGCGCGGGCACCAGCGCGACACCCGCGCTTCCCTCGACGCCCTGCGCGAGCGCAAGGAGCGCGTCGACACCGTCGAGGCCCAGAAGCTCGGCCGTCCAGGGCAGGATCGCCGCGCTGACGAGGATGTTGCCTTCGAGGGCATAGGTGGACTGGCCGCCGATCGACCAGGCGATCGTCGTGGTGATGCCGGCGGGGGGAACGAGGAAGTCCGGGACGGTCGTCATGATCGACGATCCGGTCCCGAAGGTGGCCTTCGCATCGCCGGGGCCGAAGGCCCCGTGTCCGAAGAGCGCGGCGTGGGAATCGCCGATGGCCGAGGCGATGGGAAGTCCGTCGGGCAGGACGGGCGAGCCCTCGACCGTTCCGAAGACATGTGCGGAATCCTGCACCACCGGCAGGGTCTCCATCGGAACGCCGAACAGCGCGCAGAGCCCGGGGTCCCATCGACCGTCGCGCAGGTTGAAAAGCTGCGTCCGGGCCGCGTTCGACCGGTCGGTCGCATGGACGCGGCCGCGCGTGAGCTTCCAGATGAGCCAGCTGTCCACGGTGCCGAGGCAGACGTTCCCGCCCGCCCCGCCATGCTGCGCGAGAAGCCAGGCGGCCTTGGTCGGCGGGAACATCGGGTCGATGGGAAGCCCGGTGCGGGCGATCACGTCAAGCTCGTGTCCTTCCGCCCGCAGGGCCGCGCAGGCGGCGGCGGTCCGGCGGCACTGCCAGGACAGGACCGGGCCGAGCGGCGTCCCGGTCCGACGGTCCCACATCAGGATCGACTCGCGCTGGTTCGAAATGCCGAGGGCCGCGATGACGACCCCGGGCGCCCTGGCGCGGCACTCGGCGATGGCGGCGAGCGTCGCTTGCCAGATGGCCTCGGCATCCTGTTCGACCCAGCCGGGCTGCGGATGCAGGATCGGGACAGGGGCGGCGCCTGTCGCCACGACCTCGCCCGTGCGGGAGACGAGCACGGCCTTCGCGTTCGTCGTGCCCTCGTCGATGGCAAGGACGACAGGCTCGGGCATGGCTAGGCCTTCCGCGACATCAGCGCCGCCGCGCTGGCCGCGATGGCGTCGGGCGACATGCCGAATTCGTCCAGAAGGAAGTTCGCCGATCCGGTGGGCGCGAAGACGCCCGGCACGCCGAGACGCGTCATCGGCACCGGGCAGGTCTCCACCACGACTTCGGCCACGGCACTGCCGAGGCCGCCGAAGACTGTATGTTCCTCGCAGGTCAGGATCGCCCCCGTCTCTTCGGCCGCGGCCCTGACGGCCTCCTGGTCGATCGGGCGCACGGTCGCCATGTTGAGAACCCGCGCCGCGATGCCCCGGTCCTTCAGGATCACGGCGGCTTGCAGGGCGCGATGGGTCAGCACGCCGTTGGCGATGATCGTGACGTCGGCGCCGTCATGCATTAGGTTCGCCTTGCCCGGCTCGAACACATGGTCTTCCGGCAGCACATCCGGCACGCCGACGCGGCTGAGCCTCAGGAAGCACGGGCCGTCATGCGCCGCGGCCCAGCGAACCGCGGCCGCCGTCTCGATGCGGTCGGCCGGGGCGATGACGGGGATGTTCGGCAGCGCGCGGATCCAGGCGAAGTCCTCGATCGAGTGATGCGTCGGGCCGAGTTCCCCGTAGGCCATTCCAGAACTGATCCCGACAAGCTTCACGTTCGTGAGCGTGTAAGCCACATCGGCCTTGATCTGTTCAAGGGCGCGGCCGGTCAGGAACGGGGACGCCGCGCAGACGAACGGCAGCTTGCCGCCGTTGGCCAATCCCGCGGCGACGCCGACCATGTTCTGTTCGGCGATGCCCACATTGATCAGCCGCTCGGGGAACTTCTCGCGGAACCCGCCGAGCTTTGACGAGCCGACCGAGTCGTTGCAGACCGCCACGACGTCGGGGTTCTCGGCGCCGAGCGCCTCTAGGACAGCGACAAAGGCGTCGCGGCAATCGTGCAGCCGTGCGGTCTCGAAGGGCGCGTTCATGGCGCCGCCTCCTCCAGCTCGGCCATCGCCTGCCGGTACTGCTCCTCGGTCGGCACCTTGTGGTGCCAGGCCACGTTGTCGGACATGAACGAGATGCCCTGGCCCTTGTTGGTATGGGCGACCACGCATTTCGGCCGTCCCTTCGGCGCGGTCTCGGGCGACAGGGCGCGGCAGATCTGCTCCATGTCGTGCCCGTCGATCTCCTCGACTGCCCAGCCGAAGGCGGCGAGCTTGGGTCCGAACGGCGCCAGGTCATTCGTCTCCGACAGGCGCGCCCCCTGCTGGAGCCGGTTGTGGTCGATGATCAGCGTGAGGTTGTCGAGCCGGAACTGCGCCGCCGCCATGATGGCTTCCCAGTTCGATCCTTCCTGCATCTCTCCGTCGCCCGTGATGACGAAGGTGCGCCAGTTGGCGCCGTTCAGCTGCGCTGCCTTCGCCATGCCCACCGCGACGGGCAGCCCGTGACCGAGCGGGCCGGTGTTGGTCTCGACCCCCGGCACCTTCAGCCGGTTCGGATGACCGTTGAGCCGGGAATGCGGCTTGAGGAAGGTCGCGATCTCGTCGTGCGGGATGAAACCCTTTTCCGCGAGCACGATGTAGAGCGCCAGCGCCGTGTGCCCCTTGCTGAGGACAAGGCGATCCCGGCCCGGATCGAGCGGGTCGCCGGGCGTGACCGACATCACGCCGAAGTAGAGCGCGGTCAGGATGTCGATGACCGACATCTCGCCGCCGATGTGGCCGGCGCCCGCCTCGAAGACGGCCTGCAGGTCTCTTCGTCGGATGCGGTTGGCGATGACGTTCAGGTCGCGCGGGTGCATTCGGGGTGCCTATGTGAATATATATTCAAAACAAGCTAAACATTCCAATGTGCCGTTTGTCAAGTCCTCGGGAGTGCGTGTGCCTGAATGTTGAGAAGGGTAACATCCCGCTCGATGCTTGACAGGCGCACGGGCTGGCTATAGGCATTTTTGATCAAGAGTGCATAAAAATGCGCTGGGAGGAAAGATGTCGCAGATCGAAGTGCGAGACCGGGCGTCCCTGCGCGAGATGTTCTCCTTCGCCGGCGCGACCGGCCCGCTCATCGGCCTCGTCCTGCTCTGCCTCTTCCTGTCCCTCGCGACGGATTCGTTCCTTTCGGTCCGCAACTTCCTGAACATCCTCGACCAGATCACCGTCATCGGCATCATCGCGGTGGGGATGACCTTCGTGATCCTGATCGGCGGGATCGATCTTTCGGTGGGCTCGGTGCTGGCGCTGGCCATGATGGTGCTGGGGTTCCTGCACGTGGAAGCAGACCTTCCCATGGCCCTGGCGATCGCGGGGGCGCTTGTCGCCGCCGCGGCCTGCGGCGCGGCGTCTGGGCTCCTCGTCACGGTCTTCATGGTGCCCGCCTTCATCGCGACGCTGGCGATGATGTCGATCGCGCGGGGGCTGGCGAACATGATCACGAACGGGTCGCAGATCATCGGGTTCGAGCCCTGGTTCAACATGGCCGCCATCATCCGGCACGGCGGCTTCATCACCCTGACCGTGGCGGTCATGCTCGCCGTCTTCGTCCTCGCGTTTCTGTTTCAGCGCTACCGCGAAGGCGGCCGGGTCCTCTACGCCATCGGCGGCAATCCCGAGGTGGCGCGGCTGGCGGGCATCAACGTGAAGCGCGCGACGCTGCTCGTCTACACCGTCAGCGCCGTGCTGTCCGGACTGGCCGGCATCCTGCTTGCCGCGCGGCTCGACGCCGTCCAGCCCTCCATCGGCATCGCCTACGAACTCGACGCCATCGCGGCGGTCGTGATCGGCGGCACGAGCCTGTCCGGCGGGACCGGCGGGGTGGGCGGAACGCTGATCGGTGTCCTCATCATCGGCGTCCTGCGGAACGGCCTGAACCTCCTTGGGGTCTCGCCCTTCCTGCAGGCCGTCATCATCGGCCTCGTGATCGTCATGGCCGTCGCGGCCGAGACCTTCAAGCACAGGAACAGGTGAATTCGGCTCAAGGACATGTCCCCACAGCCAACACGACGGGTCCGGACACCGGGCCTGAACAGGTCCAGAGGGAATGGACCACCACAGGAGGAGGAAAAGACATGAAATCCGCAGTCAAGGCGCTCGTCGCCACCACCGCGCTCGTCGCCGTCGCCGGATCGGTGTCGGCAGAGGGGATCGGCATCAGCAAGATCGGCCTCGCCGTCCCGAACCTGCAGGCCGATTTCTTCAACCAGATCAAGCTCGGGGTCGAGAACTACGCCGGAAAGCTCGGGATCGAGGTCGTCGTCGTCGACGCGCGGGGCGATACCGCGACCCAGGTCAGCCAGGTGCAGGATCTTCTCACGCAGGGCATCGACGCCTTCATCTACATCCCCGCCGGCGCCGCCGCGGCGGCCGTGCCGACCCGGCTTGCGCGGGCCGAGGGCATCCCGGTGATCAACGTCGACCGCGAGCCCGAGGGCGAGCCGGGCGATACCGTGATCTACGGCGAGAACGTCCTTTCGGCCTACGAGGTGTGCTCGCACATCATCGAGCTGGCCGGCGGCGAGGGCAAGATCGCCATCATCCACGGTCAGCGCGGAACGACGCCGGAAGTGCAGCGCTTCGAGGGCTGCCAGATGGCGATCGCCGAAAACCCGGGCGTCGAGCTGGTGGCGCAGCAGTGGAGCCAGATGTGGTCGCCCGACGAAGGCTTCTCCATCGGCCAGAACATCCTCCAGGCGCATCCCGACCTGAAGATGATCTTCGGCCAGGCCGACGGTCTCGCTATGGGCGCGGCGCAGGCGGTGATGGGCGCGGGGCTCGCCGATCAGGTGATCGTCGGCGGGTACGACGGGGATGTCGCGGCACTCGAGTCGCTCGCGCGGTGCGACACGCCCTTCGTGGTCACCGCGACGCAGAGCACCCAGGCGATGGGCGTTCTTGCGGTGAACTCGGCGATCGCGGTGGCGAATGGTGCGAGCGTGCCGGTCCGGCAGATTCCGAACGCCGTCCTGACGACCTGCGAGAACGCCCAGCAGTTCGTCGAGAACCACCCCTGACAAGACTGCCGGCACCGATCTGCGCCCTACGTGAGCCATGACGAACCCGACCAGACCTCCGATCCTGACGCTGCGGGGCATCCGCAAGTCCTTCGGCCCGATCGAGGTTCTGCATGGCGTCGATCTCGACGTCCATGCCGGTGAGGTCGTGGCGCTTTTGGGCGAGAACGGTGCCGGCAAGTCGACGCTTTCGAACATCGTCTCGGGCCGCATCCGGGCGACCTCGGGCAGCATGATCTGGCAGGGCGCGGACTATGCGCCCTCCAGCCCGCGCGACGCGATCGACGCGGGCGTGGGCATGATCCACCAGGAGCTCCTGCTGCTCCCGCACCTGTCCATCGCCGAGAACATCTTCGTCGGCCGCTACCCGACGCGCCGCGGCGTCATCGACCGGGCCGAGATGGCGCGGCGCGCGCGGGGGGGACTGGAGCGGCTGGGACTGAAGATCTCGCCCTGGCGGGCGGTCGCCGGGCTGTCGACCGCGAACCAGCAGCTGATCGAGATCGCCAAGGCCCTGACGCTCGACGCCCGGCTTCTCATCCTTGACGAACCCACCGCGGCGCTCGGCGGCGAAGAGACCCAGCTCCTGTTCCGGCAGATCGAGCGGCTGAAGGCCGACGGCGTCGGAATCGTCTACATCTCGCACCGGCTCGAAGAGATCCGCCAGATCGCCGACAGGGTCGTGGTGATGCGCGACGGGGCGAAAGTGCGCGAGTTCGACAGCGCCGACGTCCCCGTCCGGACCATTGTCGAGGCGATGGTCGGCCGCAGCATGGACCAGATGTTCCCCCCGCATGCACGGCCCGGGGACGAGACGGTTCTCGAGGTGCGGGGCCTGACCTCGTCCGCGGGGCGGTTCCGCGACGTGAGCTTCTCGGTCCGAAAGGGAGAGATCTTCGGGATCGCGGGTCTCGTGGGCGCGGGACGCACCGAGCTTGTGCGCGCCATCGCCGGCGCCGATCCGATCCGGTCGGGCACGGTGATGCTCGAGGGAAAGGAGGTCACGCCCGCGTCTCCCCGCGATGCGATCCGGCACGGCATCGTGCTCGTGCCCGAGGATCGCAAGCAGCAGGGCGTCATCCTCGACCACAGCATCGCCGAGAACATCGCCTATTCGAACCTGAAGGCGGTCGGCCGGTCCGGCTGGATCGTCTCGCGCCGGGTCCGCGACTTCGCCGACGCCAGCATCCGCCGCTTCGGCGTGAAGGGGCGCGGTCGCCAGAAGGCGAGCGAGATGTCGGGCGGCAACCAGCAGAAGGTCGTGATCGCCAAGTGGCTCGCGCGGGACCCGCGGGTGGTCCTTCTCGACGAACCGACGCGGGGGATCGACGTTGGCGCGCGGGCGTCGATCTACGAGATCCTGCATGCCCTTGCGCGCGACGGCGTCGCGGTGATCGTCGTCAGCTCGGATCTCGAAGAGGTCCTGGGCGTCTCGAACCGCATCCTCGTGATGGCGGCGGGGCGTCAGACCGGCATCCTCGACCGTGCCGAGGCCGACGACGTCAGCGTGATGGAACTTGCAACGTCCTGAGCAGGACGAGGAGACCCGCATGGAGCGTTTCAAGGGCAGGACCGTGGTGGTCACGGGCGGCAACAGGGGGATCGGTCTCGCCATCGCCCAACGCTTCGCGGCCGAGGGCGCGAACCTTGTCCTCGCGTCGGTGGAGCCACAGGTCGAGGACGCCGCCGAACGGCTGCAGGAGGCCGGGGCGCCGGCCCTCGGCGTTCTTTGCGACGTGACGGACAAGGCCGCCGTCATCGCGCTCTACGACCGGGCCGAGGCGGCCTTCGGCGGGATCGACGTCTCGGTGCAGAACGCCGGCATCATCACGATCGCCAGGATCGAGGATCTGACCGAGGAGGAATGGGACGCGACCATGGCGGTCAACACCAAGGGCGCGTTCCTGTGTTGCCAGGAAGCGATCCGGCGGATGCGAAAGGGCGCCCGGGGCGGCCGGCTGGTCAACATCGCCTCCGGCCAGGCGCGCGACGGGTTCATCTACACGCCCCACTACGCCGCCTCGAAGTTCGGGGTCATGGGCATGACGCAAAGCCTGGCCAAGGAGGTCGCGCCGGACGACATCACCGTGAACGCGATCTGCCCCGGCATCATCAGGACCGACATGTGGGACTACAACGATCGCGTCTGGGGCCGGATGCTGGGCGACTACGGTCCGGGACAGCTCATGGCGGAATGGGTGGGCAACATCCCGATGAAGCGCGCGGGCGAAGGCCGCGACGTCGCCGCCCTGGTTGCCTTCCTCGCCAGCGAGGACGCAGCCTACATCACCGGCCAGACGATCAACGTGGATGGCGGACTGATCATGTCCTGAGGCGCGCGCCGCCGCGCCGAGCAACGGAGACCGAGATGCAAAAGACGACGTTGAACGCGCCCGCGCTCTTCGACCTTTCGGGGCGCGTCGCGCTCGTGACGGGGGCCGGCAGCGGGATCGGCCAGCGCATCGCGCTTGGCCTTGCGCAGTGCGGCGCCGACGTGGCGCTCGTCGACCGGCGGGCCGATGACGGCCTTGCACGGACGGCCGCGGCCATTGCCGAAACCGGGCGCCGGTCGATCGAGGTGCAGGCCGACGTCACCTCGGCCGCCGCGCTCGGCCAGGCGGTCGCGCGGACCGAGGCCGAGCTCGGCCCGCTCAGGCTCTGCCTGAACGCGGCGGGCATCGCCAATGCCAGCCCCTGCGAGGAGATGGGCGAAGAGCAGTACCAGACGCTGATGGACATCAACATGAAGGGTGTCTGGCTTTCCTGTCAGGCCGAGGCGCGCGCCATGATCGCGCACGGCCTTGGCGGGTCCATCGTCAACATCGCCTCGATGTCGGGGGTGATCGTGAACCGCGGACTGATGCAGGTTCACTACAACGCGTCGAAGGCGGGCGTCATCCACATGTCTAAGTCCATGGCGATGGAGTGGGTGGGCCGGGGCATCCGCGTGAACTCGATCTCGCCGGGCTACACGGCGACGCCGATGAACACGCGACCCGAGATGATCCACCAGACGAAGGAGTTCGAGAGCCAGACGCCGATGCAGCGGATGGCAACGGTGGACGAGATGGTGGGGCCTGCCGTCTTCCTTCTGTCCGACGCCGCCTCCTACTGCACGGGGGTCGATCTTCTCGTGGATGGTGGCTTCTGCTGCTGGTAGGCGAGGGGAGTCGAGGGTGGCGGCCCATGAGGACGCCTGCGGGCAGCCTCGGCGCGATGAGGGCAAGTTCGGCCCCGAGCGTCGCCACGAGGCTCTCGACTGGCAAAAGTGTCTTCTTCCCCAGCGTCTGGCAGGCGCAGAATCAGCTGAGCCGCTCGCAGAATGGCACATGCAGATAAACCGACACCGGCTCGACGCAGCCGAGCGCAGGCAGACTTCCTGGAAGGGCGCGCCGATGTCCCGGCTGAAGATCGGGGCGGTCGGGTAGCTCGTGTAGCGGGGCACGCGGCTTTCGAAGAGGCCGAGGGTGCGGAGGCGATCGATCTGTTCCATGGCGCAGGAGTAACCTGCGGCAGCGTCCCGCTCTTTGCGCTGGCTCAACCTCATCACGGGAGCGGCGAGACGCCGATGACCGGCCCATGCAGGGCGTAGAGCGCGGCGTAGAGCGCGGCGGCCGCCAGGCTGCGCATTCCGAGGAAGCGGGCGTTCTTGCGCCAGAAAGGCAGGGACGCGAGGGGGCGGAGCGAGAGGGTCGCGGTCGCACCCTCGATGTCCGGCCAGAGTTCGGGCCGGGCCTCCCGCGCGCGCCGGTCTAAGAGGCGCATCGACAGGATGGAGACCGCAAGAAACAGACCGAAGAGGACCGCGTGCGCCACGTCCGGATTCGCCATGAGGTGCGCGGCGGCCCAGAGGACGAGCGCCCAGAGCATCGGGTGGCGCGTGATGGCGGCGAGACCCGGGCGCGCGGGATCGAAGTTCACACTCCTGCGACCGCCGAGCGTGTGCGGGTAGCGGAAGCCGATTCCGAACGAGAGAAACAGGACGGCAAGCGGCATGACGAGGTTCGGGACCCACCGCTGCCACCCCGCCGGATCGAGGATCGGCACGTAGGGCGCGCGCGCGGCGGCGACCACGAGCCAGACGAGGAGGACCGTGGAGACCGTTCCGTAGGCCGCGAAGTAGGTGCGGCGACCGACGCGCGCGATGAGCCCGTCGCGGAACGCCCTCCGCGACGGCAGGAAATGGGTTCCGAGAAACAGGAGGAGGACGAGGGCGAATTCGGACCAGGCCATGGCTCAGC
>DAINOF010000018.1:0-3385 GCA_036735505.1 Paracoccaceae bacterium | reverse complement strand
CGAGAGAAGAAGCGACAGGCGGATCATGCGAGGTCTCCGGTGGTGAGGTTGCGGTAGATGTCCGGCAGGGCGCGGACGAGCCGCCCCGGCTCCGGCAGGAGCGTGAAGCCGCCACGGCCGAAGATGCGGGCGAACCAGTCCTGCGCGTCCGCGTCCACGACGATCCCATGGACCGTCTGTCCTTCGCGGCGGGCTTCGCGGACGGCCATGTGGCTGTCCTCGATCCCGTGGATGCCCTCGTAGTGGTCGAGGTCGTTGGGCTTGCCGTCCGTCAGGACAAGGAGGAGCTTGCGCGCGGAACCCTCCTCGCCGAGCCGCATCGTCACATGCCGGATCGCGGCGCCGAGGCGGGTGTAGTGGCCGGGCGCGAGGCCGCAGATGCGGTCGGTCACCTGCGGGCCGTGCGGCGCGTCGAACGCCTTGGCGCGGTGCAGGAACACCCGGTCGCGCCGGAGCGAGGAGAAACCCCAGATGCCCAGCCGGTCCCCCGCCGCGTCGATCCCGCCGGCCAGCGCCGCAAGCGCCTCCCGCGCCACGTCGATCACGCGGGCGTCGCCGACCGCCGCCTCGGTCGAGCGGGAGGTGTCGAGAAGGAACGCCACCGACAGGTCACGGTCGGTCTGCCGCTGGCTCTGGTAGATCCGGTCGGACCCCTGTCCGGTGGCGGCGAGGTCCGCCTGCGCCGCGATGATCGCGTCGAGGTCGAGGTCCTGCCCCTCGATCTGGCGGGGGCGCATGACGCGGCGGAGACGCAGCGCCTCGAACTGCCGGCGGACGCGCGCCATGCGGTGCGGATCGGGCGTGAAGCCGTCGCCTCCGGGCTGCGCCTCGGCCTCCAGCACCCGGCAGTGCGCGTCGAGATAGCTGCGGCTCCGGTGGTTCCACTCGGGGTAGGTATGCGCCGCGGCCAGGGCCTCGTGATCGGCGTCGGCGGGAGAGAGGTCGAGATGGATGCGGAGCCGCGTCGCGGCCTTCCGGTCATGGCGCGAGAGCGTGATCTGTTCCTGGTCCTCGGCCGCCTTCTGCGCGGCATCCTCGTCGTCGTCATCGACCGAGCGGTTGAGGTTCATGCTTTCGACCCAGGACAGGATCGCCTCGAACCGGTGAAGGATGAAGCTGTCGGTGCGGTTCGCCTCGCCCCGGTCCTCGCGGCGGCCGAGCTTCCGGCTGGTCACCGCGAGCCCGGCGGGCGCCTGCCCTTCCGAAGGCTGGTCCTCGGCGGCGCCGGATCTGGCGTCGGCCGGGAAGGTCAGCCAGATCGGCACCGGCAGGAAGGTGCGGTAGCCGCGGGATGGGCCCGGCTCGGGGCAGGTCGTGCAACGCGCGCCGCCAAGCTGGTCGCGGATCGCCTGCTCGATCCGCGCCTCGGCGGGCGGCAGGACCGGGCGGCGGCGGGTGGCGAGGATGTGGCGGCACATCTCCTGGTGCGCCTGTCGCAGCCCGGGGCATTCGGCGAAGGCCCGGTCGGCGGCGGCGGCGTTGGCGGCGAGCGCCGCACGGTCCCGTGCCTCGCCTTCCGCTACGTCCGGCGGCCGGGCGAAGGCGGCGAGCGCCGTCAGCCAGAGATAGGCCGCGCGGTTCAGACCGGCTTCGGGGAAGATGTCGATCACCGGCGGCAGGCGCAGCCGCGTGCCGTCGAAGGCGGGCAGGTGCAGGCTCTCGCTTGCCGTGCCGATCTTGCGGTGCACGGGCAGGCGGTGACCTGACAGGGTCGCGGGCGCCTCGGCGATGTCCACCGCGCCGTCGCCGCTCAGTGCCCGGAACAGGAGCGCGAGCGAAGGCCGCAAGGCCGCCAGAGCCGCCGCCGCTTCGGGGAAGGCGGCAGCGGCCCCGAAGCCGCTCGCCATGTCGTGCCAGAGGGTTCCGACGGTCTCCTCCGGCTCCATGAGGTCGAGGGGGCGGATCGTCATGGCCTCACCCGTAGACCGCGGTGACGACGTCGCGCAGCGCCGCCCGCACGTCGGCCTCGTCGGTCAGCGGCTCGATCACGGCGGCCTCCAGCGCCCGGTCGACAGCCATGCCGCCGGCCATCAGGGTCGCGGCGTAGATGAGAAGCCGGGTCGAGACGCCCTCCTCGAGGTCCATCCCCGCGAGCTTGCGGATATGCCCGGCCAGACGCACGAGAGGGCGCACGCGGTCTTCCGCCAGCCCGCTTTCCCGAACGACGACGCGGGCCTCTGTCTCCGGGTCCGGAAAGTCGAAGGAGATCGACAGGAACCGCTGCCGCGTTGACGGCTTCAGCCGCTTGAGGATGTTCTGGTAGCCGGGGTTGTAGCTCGCCACCAGCATGAACTCCGGCGGCGCCTTCAGCTCCTCCCCCGTGCGGTCGAGCATCAGCGTCCGCCGCGCGTCGGTGAGCGGGTGGAGCACCACGGTCACGTCCTTGCGCGCCTCCACCACCTCGTCGAGGTAGCAGATCGCGCCTTCGCGCACCGCCCGCGTGAGCGGTCCGTCGACCCATTCCGTCTCTCCGCCCTTCAGGAGGTAGCGCCCGATGAGGTCGGAGGCCGAGAGGTCGTCGTGGCAGGCGACGGTGTGGAGCGGGCGGCCGAGCGTCGCCGCCATGTGCTCCACGAACCGGGTCTTGCCGCAGCCGGTCGGCCCCTTCAGGAGAAGGGGCAGACCGTTCCTGTAGGCCGTCTCGAAGAGCGCGCATTCTTCGCCCACGGAACGGTAGAACGGGGTAAGGTCGGTCATCGCGTTCATGGCCTATTCTCCCGGTACGGCCTGCGCGGCGCCGGGCGCGATGACCTCGCGCTTCCGCACGACCAGCATCGAGTAGATGAACAGAAGCGCCCCTGCGACGACCGCCAGCCCCGAGCCGAAGCGCATGATGTAGAAGATCGACAGGCTGTCCTGCACCGGCATGTAGTAGTCGCCGATGACGCGCTGCATGTGGGTCTGGATCGTCCCCGCGAAGGTCAGCACGAAGGTCATGAAGGCCATGCCCCCGGTCATCAGCCAGAACGCCGCCATGTTCAGTACTTGGTTGTAGGGTGCACGGCCGCGAAGCACCGGCATCGCGTAGCTGAACACCGCAAGGTTCATCGCCACATAGGCGCCGTAGAAGGCCAGGTGCCCGTGCGCCGCGGTGATCTGGGTGCCGTGGGAGTAGTAGTTGACCCCGTGCAGCGTGTGCAGGAACCCCCAGACGCCGGCGCCGAAGAAGGCCACCGTGGCCGAGCCGAGCGCCCAGAGGAGCGCCGCCTTGTTGGGGTGGTTGCGCTTGCCCTTCCAGACCATGACGAAGGCAAAGCTCATCATCGCGAAGAACGGAATGACCTCGAAGGTCGAGAAGATCGAGCCGATCCACTGCCAGTAGCCCGGCATCCCGATCCAGTAGAAGTGGTGCCCGGTCCCGAGGATGCCCGAGAAGAGCGCGGTG
>DAINOF010000017.1:0-19118 GCA_036735505.1 Paracoccaceae bacterium | reverse complement strand
CATGGCTCCAGTAGCGCGGGCCCGAGACCTGCCCGAGAAGCCCGTGGATCACGTTGGTGAGCACGCTGAGGCGCGGCACGAGGTTGTGCTTCTGCGACACGAGGCCGGTGCGCGCGCGCCGCGCCCGCCGCGCCGCGCCCCGCGCCGTCAGCGGATCGGCGCCCAGAAGCTCGACCTCGCCCGCGTCGGGGCGGACGAGGCCGAGGCAGCAGCGCAGGAGCGTGGACTTGCCCGTGCCGTTCGCGCCGACAAGCGCGACCGAGGCGCCGCGCGCGATCTCGAAGCCGATGCCCTCGAAGACGGGCGCGGCCGGGCCATAGCTTTTGGCCAGGCCGCGCACCCTGAGGTCCGCGGGCCCGAGCGCGGCCGAAGCCGCCCCCGCCGCCCCTGCCGCCGCCGCCCGGTCGAGCGCCACCGCTATTCGCCGATGAAGGCGTCGAACTGCGGGTAGCCGGCGCTGCGGTACATCGAGCGGACGATGTCGTAGGCGCCGTCCTCGATGGCCACGAGATCCATGCCGCGGTACTTCTCGTTCTCCTCGTGCGTCAGGATCGCGGCGACGATCGCGTCCTTGTTCTCGAGGATCGCGGTCCGCACGGCCTCGGCCGCCTCGGCGGGCACGTGGCTGCCCACCATGATCATGTCGTTGGGCAGGTCGCCCGACCGGGCGATCATCTTGAAGAAGCCGTAGGGCACGCCGGTGTCCTTGGCCCGCGGGCCGTTCATCCAGCTCGTCGCGTTGATCCCGATCGCGGCCACGTCGCCGTTGCGAAGCGCCTCGTGCGCGATGTTCGACGAGGTGTGGAGCCGCTCGATCTCGCTCACCGGGTTCACGCCGTAGTCGGCCATGAGCTGCATCGGGCAGAGCATGTTCGATGTCGAGCCGATGTCGCCGAAGGCCACCGTCTTGCCCTTGAGGTCGGCCATCGTGTCGATGCCGCTGTCGGCGCGCACCACGATGGCGCAATGGTAGTCGGGCCGGCCGAAGCCCACGAGCGGCGCGGCATCGGTCAGCGTGTTGATGACGATGTACTCGGCCGGGCCGGTGATCACGAAGTCGACCGTCTGGCCGCGCAGCGCCTCGGCGGCCGCGGTGCGCGAGGCGACGGGGAAGAACTCGAAGCTCTCGCCCGTGACCTCTTCGAGCGCGGCCTGGAACCCGCCCCATTCGGTCTGGAGCCGCTCGAGGCCCTCGACGTCCGTGACGGCGAGCCGCCAGGTCTCGGCCGTTGCGGGAAGGGCGAGCAGCGCGGCCGCGGCGGCGCCGAGAAGAAGGGACTTGAGGGGCATGGGCTCACTCCTGTGGAGGTGGAAACGTCCGGATGACTTTCTAGCCGCCGACGGTGACCCGCCCTTTGCGGCGCGATGACCGTTTGGCCGATGTTTTGTGTCACCGGCGTGACCCCGCGCCCGGGCATCGGCGCCCCGCCGCCCGGCGCCTGTGGACGAATGACAGGCGCGGCCCGCCAAGCCCTTGATCCGGTTGAGGCGACCGCTATCGGCGTCACCGAACCGTCGCAGAGCGCATGGGAAAAATTCATCCGGATGACAGGGCCCTGTCACCGGCGCGGGCGATCAGGGGGCATGCAGAGCGGCACCCTCACCCTCACCGGAATCACCCGCGTCTTCGGCGAGACCCGTGCCGTCGACGACGTCACGCTCGAGGTCGCCCCGGGCGAGTTCCTCGGCATCATCGGACGATCGGGCGCGGGCAAGTCCACGCTCCTCAGGCTCGTCAACCGGCTGGTCGACCCGACCTCGGGGCGCATCGCCTTCGGCGACACGGATGTGACCGCGCTGCGGGGCCGGGCGCTCCGCGAATGGCGGCGCGACTGCGCGATGATCTTCCAGCAGTTCAACCTCGTCGAACGGCTTGACGTACTGACCAACGTTCTCGTGGGGCGGCTCGCCGGTCGCGGGTTCCTGTCGTCCATGGCGATGCAGTTCTCGGACGCCGAGCGCACGATGGCCATTGAGGCGCTGGCGCGGCTCGACCTCGTCCCCCAGGCGCTCCAGCGGGCCGGCACGCTGTCGGGCGGGCAGCAGCAGCGCGTGGCCATCGCCCGCGCGCTCGTCCAGCAGCCGAAGGTGATGCTCGCCGACGAGCCCATCGCCTCGCTCGATCCCGGCAACGCGACGCGGGTGATGGAGGCGCTGCGCGCGATCAACCGCGAGGACGGGCTGACGGTGCTCGTCAACCTCCACACGCTCGACACCGCCCGGGAATACTGCAGCCGCATCGTCGCGATGCGCGCGGGCCGGGTGATGTTCGACGGCACGGCCCGGCAGCTGACCGACGATGTCGTGCGCGACATCTACGGCAGCGAGGGGCTGGCCGAATTCAACGAAGCCGTGACCTCGACGTCGGTGCGCGTCCGGGTCCCGGCCTGATCCCACGGGCAAGTCAGGGAGACACCCCCATGAGACTTCTGACCACCACCGCGCTCGCGCTCGCCATCGCCATGCCGGCCGCCGCGCAGGACTGGAAGACGGACTACCAAGTCGTGAAGTTCGGCATCCTTTCGAGCGAGAACGAACAGGACCGCATCAGGCGCTGGACGCATCTCGAGGAGTATCTTCAGGAGGTCCTCGGCGTCGAGGTCGAGATCTTCACCGCCGGCAACTTCGACGGCGTCGTGCAGGCGCTCGCCGCCAACCAGATCGAGTTCGCCTTCCTCGGCTCGTCGTCCTATGCCGCGGCCTATAGGGCGACCAACGGTGGCGTCACGCCGCTGCTCACCTCCCAGAACCTGTCCGGCGCGACCGGCTACTACTCGATCGTCGTGACGCGCTGCGACAGCGGCCTCACCTCGCTCGATGACCTGGCGGGCAAGGTCCTCGCCTTCGCCGACCCGGATTCGACCTCGGGCTACGCGGTGCCCTACTACAACCTCGTTCAGCTGGGCTACGAGCCTGAATCGTTCTTCTCGGCCGTTCCGTTCTCGGGCAGCCATGAGGCCGGAGTCACGGGCGTCGTGAACGGCACCTTCGACGCCGCCGCCACCTTCGAGAACACGGACGTCCGCGGGATCTACCAGCGGATGGAAGAAAAGGGCATGATCGAGGCCGGCCAGGTCTGCCGGATCTGGAAGTCGCCCGAGATCACCTCGGGCCCGCTCACCGCGCGCTCGAACCTGCCCGAGGGACTGGTGCAGGCGATGACCGACGCGATGGAGGCCTTCCCGGAGGCGGATCCCGAGGGCTACAAGTTCATCTCCGGCTTCGATCCCACCGACGAAGACCCGGCGGTCCGTTACGTTCGCGTCGACCACGACCGCTACCAGTGGATCGTGGACATGCGCGAGTGGCTCCGCCAGCAGCGCCGCAGCTGAGACCGGACGGCGGCGCCCCGCGCGGGCGCCGCCACCCGACCGCATGACAGCACTCGCAGACATCTCCCCGCCGCTTTCGCCCATCGAGGCGTTCGAGCGCGACTATGCCGAGGCCCGCCGCCGCGCGCGGCTCGCCTGGGTCATCGGCACCGCGATCTTCTTCGTGCTGTTCGTCCTGACCGCATGGCTGAGCGACTTCTTCCGCGTCACGCAGATGACGATGCCCGACGGGTCGCGCGAATGGCGCTGGGTCCTGCCCGCGGGCATCCCGCGGCTGGGCGAATTCATCTCCAACATGATCCCGGTCCTGCGCTGGGAAAGCCTGGGCGCGGACCTCGCGGAATGGTTCTGGCGCTGGCGGACCTGGCTTGTGCTTCTGTTCGAGACGGTCCTGATCGCCTTCATGGCGACCGTGCTTGGCGTGATCGGCGGGTTCGTCCTGTCCTTTCCCGCCTCGCGCAACCTCGCGCCGAACATGTGGCTCCTCTGGATCATCCGCCGCTATCTCGAGATCGCGCGGACGGTGCCAGAACTCGTCTGGGCGCTGATCTTCGTCTTCTGCTTCTCGGTCGGGCCGATGGCCGGCGTGCTCGCCATCGGGCTGCATACGGTCGGCGCGCTCGGCAAGCTCTATTCCGAGGTCAACGAGAACATCGACATGCGCCCGCTCGAAGGCGTGAAGGCCGCGGGCGGCACCTGGTTCGACCAGATCCGCTATGGCGCGGTGCCGCAGGTCCTTCCCGGCATCATCAGCTACACGCTCCTGCGCTTCGAGATCAACGTCCGCTCGTCCACGATCATCGGCTACGTCGGCGCGGGGGGGCTGGGGCAGGAGTTCCGCACCGCCATGAGCCTTCAGGAATATACCGATCTCTCGGCGCTGTTCGTCATCGTCCTCGCCACCGTCATCGTCATCGACTGGGGGTCCGAGAAGCTCCGCCACCGCATCATCGGAATCGAGGAGCGTCCATGACCCCCGCCCGTATCTCCGCTGACCGCATCGCCGCCGCCCGCGCGGCCCTGCCGCTGGCCTTCCGCGCGCCCCTGCCGGTCCGTCTGCGCCGCGCCGCCCTCTGGACCTTCTTCACCCTGCTCTTCGTCTACTGCCTCTGGGCCTTCGACTTCTCGCCCGAGCGGATCTGGACCGGGATCGGGCGCCTCGGGCGGGTCCTGTCCTTCATGTTCCCGCCCCATGTCTGGGACACCTGGGCCGACTTCGCCGAGATCCTCCACGCGCTGGGCGAAACGCTGGCGATGGCCTTCCTCGGCACGGTTCTGGGCGCGGTCGTCGCCTTCCCGATCTCGTTCTTCGGTGCCAAGAACATCAACCGGCTGAACGTCTTCCGGCTGGGCGTGCGGCGCGGCTACGACGTGCTGCGCGCCTTCGAGACGCTGATCCTCGCGCTGATCTTCATCCGGGCCTTCGGGCTCGGCCCGCTGGCCGGTGTCCTCGCCATCGCGGTCTCCGAGATCGGCGGCTTCGCCAAGCTCTTCGCGGAAGCGATGGAGAACAGCTCGGACCGCCCCGTCGACGGCGTGAAGGCGGCGGGCGGGTCGCGGTTTCAGCAGATCCGCTTCGGGCTCCTGCCGCAGGTGAGCCCGGTGATCCTGTCGATCCTGCTCTACAACTTCGAATCGAACGTGCGATCGGGCACGATCCTGGGGATCGTCGGCGCGGGCGGCATCGGGTACCTTCTGTCGGACCGGATCGCCGCCTACCGCTGGGACGAGGCCTGGTCGATCATCTTCCTCATCGTCGTGATGGTTTACCTCATCGACTGGCTCTCGGGCCTGGTCCGCAGCCGCATCATCGGAACCTGGGAGGGCGCAAGATGACAGCGCATGTGCTCGACATCACGATACCGTCGGTCGAGGGGCCGATCTATGCCCCGGTGGGCTTGTCCTCGCCGGAGGCGGAAAGCCTCGGCTGCGAGGTCAACGGCGGAACCGCCCGGACCATCACCGAGCCGACCTCGGGGCAGGACTTCCTCTGCGTCACCGCCGACGCCGACGAGGTCACCTTCCGCTACGCCTTCGCGGCGCAGCCCGGCGCCTACCCGGAGCGGATGTTCCATCCCGCGCCGTCGCGGCACACCCGCGCCGCGCCCGACCTCGTGGCCGAGGCGCAGGCGCTCGCGGGGGAGGGCGACGCGCTGTCCCGCGCGATCCGGATCGCCCGCGGCGTCGCCGAGCGGTTCACCTACGGCCACCCCGAGGCCAAGTTCACCGACGGCCTCGACCATGTGCCGCACCTGTCCTGCGGGCTGACCGAAGGCTCCTGCACCGACATCCACACCTATCTCCTTGCCGCGTTCCGCGCGACCGGCATCGAGGCGGGCTATGTGACGGGATACTTCTTCCCCGAGGATGGCAGGCCCTGCACCAGCGGCCACTGCTGGGCCGCGACGCGCATCGGCGGCGCCATCCAGGAATGGGACATCTCGCACTTCCTCCAGATCGGCCGCCGCGACGTGGGACCGGCGCTGAACCCCAAGGGCGGCAGGCGCTTCCCCGTCGCGCATTCCATGGGGCTGCGCCTTCCCGGGGTGGAGGAGGAGAAGATGCTCGTCGAGCCGGTCTTTCCGAAGGACGGGCGCCTGCACCGCTTCGAGACAAAGCGGATAACGCTGCAAGCCGCGCCCGTTCCCGTCAGCCACGCCCTTACGGCATGAAGCGGCTGTCCGAGGAACCGACGGTCCATCCAACCGCGACGGTCGTTGACTGCACGCTCGGGCGCTGGACCGAGGTCTATGCCAACTGTTCGCTGCGCGAGGTCGCGTTCGGCGACTATTCCTACATCGTGAAGGGCGGCAACGCGGTCTGGTCCACCATCGGCAAGTTCTGCTCCATCGCCGAGGGCGCGCGGATCAATCCGGGCAACCACGCGACCTGGCGGGCAAGCCAGCACCACTTCACCTACCGCGCCGCGCAATACGACCTGGGCGAGGACGACGCCGCCTTCTTCGACTGGCGCCGCGCCCACTGGGTCACCATCGGCCACGACGTCTGGATCGGCCACGGCGTGACCATCCTGCCCGGCGTCACCGTTGGCGACGGCGCGGTGATCGGGGCGGGGGCGGTCGTGTCGAAGGACGTCGCCCCCTATACCATCGTGGGCGGCGTGCCCGCGAAGTCGCTCAAGCGCCGCTTCAGCGAGCGCCAAGCCGAGGCGCTGGGGCGGATCGCCTGGTGGGACTGGCCGCACGAGACCCTGCGCGACCGCCTCGCCGACATCCGAAGGCTCGACATCGACGCCTTCATCGACGCCTACGGGCGGACCTGAAACCTCCGGGAAACCAGACCATGTGTCCTCCCCCCGACGACCTCGACCACAGCGAAAAAGTCATCCGGATGACGTCCGCGCGACCGGCGGGCGGCACCCGCAACTGGGAACGCGCGCGCGACTGGATCGTGCGCGACATCGCGGCGCGGCGGCTCGGCGACGGCGACCAGCTGCCGCCCGAGACGGACATCCAGCGCGCCTGCGGCGTGGGCCGCCACTCGGTCCGGCGCGCACTCGCCGCACTGGCGGCCGAGGGGCTGCTCAGCGTCGAACAGGGGCGGGGCACCTTCGTGCGGGCCCAGCCCTCGATCCTCTACCGCATCGGCCGCCGCACGCGGTTCCGCGAGAACCTGCGTGCATCGGGCGTCACCCCCGGCAGCGACGCGATCGGCGCCGAGGTGGTGCCGGCCGACGCCGCCGTGGCCGCCGCGCTCGCCCTCGCCCCCGGCGCGCCCGTCCACCGCATCCTGCGCCGGGGCCTCGCCGACGGCGTGCCCGTCAGCATCACCCGCAGCTTCCACTCCGCCTTCCGCTTTCCCGACCTCGGAGAGCGGCGCGAGGCGGGAGAATCGGTCACCGCCATCTACCGCTCGCACGGGATCGAGGACTATGCGCGGCGCGAGACGATGCTCTACGCCCGCCTTCCGGCGAAATGGGAGGCGCGGCTTCTCGAACAGCTTCCCGACCAGCCCGTGGTCGTGATGTGCAAGACGGACGTGGCGCCCGACGGCACCCCCATCGGCTGGTCCGAGGCGATCTGGGCCGCCACGCGGGTGCGGTTCCAGATCACCGGGACGGAAGGCAGCGCGGATGCGTGACAAGACGCTGGAGGACGGCCATCGCGCCGCGCTCGAGACGCTCGCCCGCGCCGAGCCCGCTCGTCTCAAGGCCGAGGCCGAGGCGGTGCTGCCGATGCTGGGCGACATCGAGGTGCTGCAAAGCCGCACGGGTCTCGTGATGCTTCCCATGCGCGACACGGTGCAGGAGACCGACTTCCTTCTGGGCGACGTGCTGGTGGCCGAGGCGCATCTTCGCCTGCCCGACGGGACGGAAGGCTATGGCCTGATCGTCGGGCGCGATCTCGAGCGGGCGATGGCGATGGCCGTCCTCGACGCGGCGCGCGCGGCCGGGATCGCGGGCGCGCGGATCGACGCCTTCCTCGCCCATGAGGCCCGCGCCATCGCCGAGGCCGACACCGCCACGCTGCGGCGGATCGAGGCGACCCGCGTCGAGATGGAGACCTTCTGATGGCCGCCCCTGCGCCCCTTCCTGACGCCGCCGAGGCCCGCGACAACGCCACCTTCGCCGCGATCCTCGCCGCCCTGTCGCGGCCCGGCACCGTGCACCGGATGCCGGAACCCGGGCCTGCGCCCCTCGTGGAGGCGCTCCTCGACCGCGAATGCCGCGCCTGGGCGGACACAGCCCCGGTCGAAGCAATGATCCGCGACTCGGGCGCGACGGTCGTGCCGTTCGAACTCGCGGGCCATCTTTTCCTGAAGCTCGACACGGACGCGGCGCTGGCCCGGCTCGCCCGCGCGGCGGTCGGCGATCCGCTGTACCCTGACGAGGGCGCCACCGTCGTGGTCCCGGCCCGCATCGGCGAGGGGCCGGAGCTGCGGCTGTCCGGTCCCGGCGTCGATGGCACGGCGCGGCTGCGGGCGGGCGGCCTGCATCCCGGCCTCTGGCCCCTGCGCGCAGGGCTCTGCCGCTATCCGCTCGGCATCGAGATGATCTTCCTCGACGGCGACCGCATCGCCGCCATCCCCCGCTCGACCACCGTGGAGGTGCCCTGATGGCCTATGTAGCGACCCGGGGCGGCGAACGCGCCATCGAACAGGCCGAACGGCTCTATCGCGCGCAGATGGGCACCGTCACGCCCGAACGCGTGGCCGAGATCGGCGCCGCCCTGCCGAACCTGATCGACCGGGTGATGGGCGAGGCCTCGCTCTACGCCCCCGACCTCGCGGCGCTGGCGCTCGGGCAGGCGGGCGGCGACCTCTACGAGGCGATCCTGCTCCTGCGCGCCTGGCGCACGACGCAGCCGCGTCTTCAGGTGGCCGAGCCCGTGCGGCAGGATGAAACCTTCACCCACCGTCGTATCTCGGCGGCCTTCAAGGACATCCCCGGCGGCCAGATCCTCGGGCCGACGCTCGACTACAGCCACCGGATGCTGGCGACCGGGGTGCTGTCGGGCGACGACCTGACGCCGGACCCGGTGGAGCCCGCCGCCCGTCCCGCACCCGCCTGCCACCCCTCGCTCGCGGCCTGGCAGAAGGCGCAGGGCCTCGTGCCCGAGACGCGCGCGGAGGCCGTGGACAAGGACCGCATCCCCGACGTGACGAAGGAGCCGCTGCTGTTCCCCGCCCGGCGCGCCCACACGCTGCAAAGCCTTGCGCGCGCGGATTCAGGCGGGCTTCTGGCGCTCGGCTATTCCGCGATGCGCGGCTATGGCAACGCGCATCCCACGGTGAACGAGCTGCGCCTGTCCGAGGCCGATGTCCGCGTGCGCCACCCCTCGGGCACTGTCTTCAGCGCGGGGCGCGTCAGGACGAGCCAGGCCGAGGTGGTGACGACCAAGGGCAAGGGCGCGCTGAAGCTCGGCTTCGCCGCGACGCTCGGCTGGAACGAGGTCAAGGTGATCGCGGCTGCGACGCTCGACCTCAACGCCGAAGGCGCGGCCAAGGGATCGCCCGTGAACGAGGAATTTGTCCTCTACCACACCGAGCCGGTAGAGGCCTCGGGCTTCTGCATCCACTTCAAGCTGCCGCATTACGTGACCTTCCAGTCCTCGCTCGACGCGCTGCGCGGCGCCAAGGCCGCAGCCCCGGCCCGCGCGGAGGAACCGGCATGAGCCTGTCCGCCCTCACGAAGCCCTGGGCACCCTTCGCCTATGGCTTCCTCGACGCATCGGCCAAGCGCGAGATCCGGCGGCGGCTCATCAAGGCCGTGGCGATCCCCGGCTATCAGGTGCCCTACGCAAGCCGCGAGGTGCCCATCGCGCGCGGCTGGGGCACGGGCGGCTTGCAGGTGACGCTGACGCTCCTCAACCCCGCCCATGTGGTGAAGGTCATCGACCAGGGTGCCGACGACAGCGTGAACGCGGCCTCGATCCGTCGCTTCCTCACCCGCGTCTCGGGGGCGCGGGCGACCTGGGACACGCTGGAGGCCACGCTGATCCAGTCGCGCCACCGCATCCCCGAAGAGATCCTGCGCCCCGACCAGACGCTGATCCTCCAGGTCCCGAACCCCGAGCCGCTGCGGCCCGTGGAGCCGAACATGTCCACCGCCCGGCAGATGCATGCGGACGCCGACTACGGGCGGCTCTGGCTCACGCTCTACGAGCAGATCGTGCGGTCGGGCCGGGTGATGCAGGGCGCGGCCTACCCCTCGCTCGTCAACGGGCGGCACGTGATGGCGCCCTCGCCGATCCCGCGCTGGGACGTGCCGAAGCTGCACATGGCGCGCCACCTCACCATCTTGTCGGCCGGGCGGGAGAAGCGGCTTTATGCCGTGCCGCCCTTCACGAAGGTCGAGCCGCTGGTGTTCGACGACGTGCCCTACCGGGTCGAGGACCATGGGGGGCTGACCTGCCACCGCTCTGGCCTGAAGGGCTTCTTCATGAACGAGATCCCGCAGGACGGCGGATCGGCCTTCGAGGTCTCCGACAGCCACCTCGGCATCAAGGCCATCCGCGCGCGCGATGGCGAGGACGTGGCGCGAGGCGAGACCTGGTATCGGAACGGGGAGATGCAGTCATGACCGCGCTCGCGCGCGAGGCGCCGCGCCTCGTCACCGCCCCGCCCCGGCTTCAGATGCGCGGCGTCTCAAAGCGCTACGGCGCCGTCACCGCGCTGCGCGACGTCTCGGCCACGGTGCACGAGGGCGAGGTACTTGGCATCGTGGGCGAAAGCGGGTCGGGCAAGTCCACGCTCTTGCGGATGATGAACCTCGAGGAGATGCCGGATGCCGGCACCTACTGGCTCGACCTGCCGGGCCAGCCGCCCGACCTCTTCACGCTCGACCGTTACGCCCGACGGATGCTCTGCGCGCGCCACATCGGGATCGTCTACCAGAACCCGCACCTCGGGCTCCTGATGCGCCATTCCTCCTCGGGAAACGTGGCCGAGCGGCTGCTGATCGCGGGCGAACGCCGCTTCGCCGTCCTGCGCGGCAAGGCGCGGGACGCGCTCGATGCCTCCGAATTCCCGCTCGACCGGATGGACGCGCCACCGGCCGACCTCTCGGGCGGCATGCAGCAACGCGTGCAGCTGGCCAAGGCGATCGCGCTCGAACCCGCGCTCCTGCTGCTCGACGAGCCCACCACGGGGCTCGACGTGAGCGTGCAGGCGCTGGTGCTCGACACGCTGAAGCGCCTCCAGAGGGACCGGCGGATCACCATGGTGATCGTGAGCCACGACCTGGGCGTGATCCGCACCATGGCCGACCGGGTCATTGTCATGCGGCGCGGCGAGGTGGTGGAGGAGGGGCTGTCCGATCAGGTCTTCCAGGATCCCCAACACGCCTATACCCAGGCCCTCGTCCATGCCAAACTCTGACCGCGCCCCGATCCTTGCTGTCGAAGGGCTCGCCAAGACCTTCCGCATGCACCACCTCGACCAGACGCTGATGGCCTTCGACGGGCTGTCCTTCTCCGTGGCGCCGGGCGAGTTCGTGCTGCTCTCCGGACCCAACGGCGTCGGCAAGTCCACGCTCCTGCGCACGCTCTGGCGGTCCTACCTGCCGGTGGCGGGGCATATCTGGTACGCGGCCCCCGAGGGGCCCATCGACCTCGCCTGCGCGGCGGACGTCGACGTGGCGCTCCTGCGGCGGCGCGAGATGGGCTTCGTGACGCAGTTCCTCGTGGCTCGTCCGCGCGTCCCGGCGGAGGATCTCGTGGCCGAGCCGCTGCGCCTCGCCGGCGTCGAGCCCGCCGCCGCTCTGGCCGAGGCGCGGCGCTGGCTTGCGGCCTTCGGCGTGAAGCCCGCGCTCTGGCGCGCCTACCCCACGACCTTCTCGGGGGGCGAGCAGCAGAAGGTGAACCTCGCCCGCGCGCTGATCCGCCCGCCGCGGCTCCTCCTTCTCGACGAGCCCACCGCCTCGCTCGACGCGGGCGCGCGGGCGGCGCTGGTCGCGCGGCTGACGGACCTCAAGGCCGGGGGCGTCGCGATGATCGGCGTCTTCCATCATCCGGACGACATCGCCCATCTCGTCGACCGCGAGGTCGTGCTGCATTCCAAGGAAATCGCCCATGTGGCTGAGTGACTTCCGCGTGGTCCTGCGCGACCGCGTCCTGCCCCGTGGCTCGGTCCGGATCGAGCGCGGCCACATCGCCGAGGTGGTAGAGGGTCCGGTCCGAAACCCCGACCACCATGGCGACGGGCTTCTCCTCATGCCCGGTTTCGTCGACATGCACGGCGACATGATCGAGCGCGAGGTCGAGCCGCGCCCGAACGTCAGGATGCCGATGGAACTCGGCCTGCGCGATCTCGACCGGCGGCTCAAGGTCGCGGGCGTCACGACGGGCTACGCCGCCGTCAGCTTCAACCCCAAGTCCGCCTACGGCCACCTGCGCAGCTACGAGCACTCCAAGGAGATGCTGCGCGCGCTGAAGGCGATGCGGCCCCAGCTCAGGGTCGACCACCGGGTGCATGCCCGCTTCGAGGTCAACTATCCGGGCGCGCTCGCCGTGGTGGAGGAACTCATCGCCGACGGCACCGTGGACCTCGTGTCGCTGACCGACCACACGCCGGGGCAGGGGCAGTACCGCGACCTCGAGCACCTGAGGCGCCGGACCGAGCGTGAACAGGGGCTGACGCCCGAGGAGGCCGACCTCGCCGTGCAGGAGCGCATCGCCGAAAAGCAGCGCCATGCGGGCGACGTGGCCGCGACGCTGTCGGCGATCGCGCGCATCTGCGCCGTCCACGGCATCCCGCTCGCCTCGCATGACGACGACACGGTCGAGAAGGTGGCGCTGATGGAAAGCCTCGGCGCCTCGATCAGCGAGTTCCCGGTGACGCCCGAGGCCGCGGCCGAGGCGCGGCGGCGCGGTCTCGCCACCGTGATGGGCGCGCCGAACGCGCTTCGGGGACAGAGCTATTCGGGCAACCTGTCGGCGCGCGATGCCCATGCGGCGGGGCTTCTCGACATCCTCGCGGCCGACTACCACCCCTCGGCCATCCTGCCTGCCGTCCTGATCCTCGCCGCCGCCGATCCCGGGGGTCTCGCCGGCGCCACGCGGCTCGCCACGCTGAACCCCGCCCGTGCGCTCGGCCTCGCCGACCGGGGCGAGATCGCGCCGGGTCTCCGCGCCGATCTCGTGGTGGCCGACGACAGGGGCGTCGGCCATGTCCGCGCCACCCTGCGCGGCGGTGCGACGGTGTTCTCGGACGGCACGCTGACGTCGCGGGCCTGAGCGCCCAAAGGCGTCGCTTCTGCGCGGATGGCCGCGAGGCAGCCATCGCTGGCGCCGCCGCCCGGCGTCTTCGGTCGTCGGAAGGGCACCCAAAGCGTGGCTGGCGCGCACAACCTGGAGATGATTGACCGGGCGTGACTTCACGCGACGATCCGTCCGTCCTATGATCCGATAACATAGTCCCGAGGTGCCGATGCCCGACCCCTCCAACCCGACCCCCGATCGGATGCCGCTGCGCGAGGCGCTGCGGGCGTTGCGCCACGTGCTGCGCCAGAGCGGCCGCGCGGTCCGGAGCGCCGCGCCGACGGATGTCCTGCCGCAAGGCGCCGGGCGGCTGGCCGATCGCCTGCTGGGCGATGTCGAGGACATCGCGCGCAGCCTCGACACCGCCGCGAGCGGGCTGGCCGAGCGGGTCCTGGGCGAGGGGTCGCGCCCGGTCCTGCAGCTCCGGTCGCTCGCCGGTCGGCCCGAGGCGGGCAGGGCCTTCTCGGCTGCGGTCTACTCAGGGTTGCGCGCGGCGCTGGCCCTTCTGGGCGCCGAGGAGGTCTTCGTCTCGGAAGCCGCCGCGCGGCGGGCCTTTGAGGCGACGGCGACGTCCGCGGCCGAGAAGGCCGAGCTCGCCGCGCGGCTCACGCTTGCCCTGGTCGAGGCCCGCGTGATCCGCGACGCCTCGGTCGGGGCCGCGGCGCGGGTTCCGGCAGGGTCGCTCGCGCCGGTGTCGGTCTTCGCGGTCCTCCTGTGGCTCCAGTCGGACCGTGCGCAGGAGGATGACGACGCCGCGCTCGAGGCGGCCGTGACGCTGGCGGTCGCGCTGTCGACCGATGTCCGGGCTGCCGTCGAGGGCGCCGACCTCGACCGGCTGGCGCGGCTCTTCGACGAGTTTGCCGATCATGTCTGACCGCCCCTTCGACATCGCGCTGCCGCCGACGAACGAGCCCCTGCGCGTTGCCGTGCGCCGGATGCGCTGGTTCCGCACCGCGTTCCGCACCCATGCCGAGGCGCTCGGCCGGCACATCGGCTGCGCCTTCCAGGTCGACGACCCGCGGCTCGCCGTGATCTTCGTGCGCTGGCTGCGCGCGGTCGATGCGCAGCGGCCCGAGGATCGGCGCGATCGACGCGACCGGCAGGCCTACTTCGAGTTCGCAGCCGGCCTCATGCTTCGGGAACTGACCGCCGACATGCCGCTCGCCGCCCTCCAGCCACCGGCCAGGGTCGCCCGGGACTCGGCCGCCGCCTTCTGGCCCGAGGGATATGCCGCCACGCAGTTCTGCCTGTCGGTCCACGCCGCCGTCATGGATCAGGAGTTCCGCAAGACCGCCGAGGTCACGCCCGACATCGCCGATCTGCGCGTCTGGTGGTCGTTCCGCGAGAACGCGCGCGAGGATCCGGGTGTCTCGACCGGCTTCCTGCAGATGCTGCTCGGGCACCCGCCGAACTGGTCGATGCCCGACGTCTTCCGCGCGCGGCTGCGGGCCGATGCCGGGACCGGCGCGTCCTGCCCGCGGCAGGAGCGCGTCGCCGCGCTTGCGGTGGGCGCAAGGCGGCCCTGATGCCGCGCCCCCTTGGACAAGGCCGGGCCCACGGGCTAGATAAGGGCCAACAAAGGGAGATCCCATGGCCCCCCGCGACCTGACCCTGCCCGGCGAGCGCCACCCCGAGAAGGCGCATCGCCCCGACAACGCCCAGCTCCGCAAGCCCGATTGGATCCGGGTCAAGGCGCCCACCTCGGAAGGCTACCGCAAGACGCGCGAGATCATCCGCGAGAACCGGCTCGTCACCGTCTGCGAAGAAGCCGGCTGCCCCAACGTGGGCGAATGCTGGAGCCAGGGCCACGCCACCATGATGATCATGGGCGAGATCTGCACCCGCGGCTGCACCTTCTGCAACGTGGCCACCGGCCGCCCCGACACGCTCGACGCCTTCGAGCCCGGCCGCGTGGCAGACGCGGTCGCCAAGCTCGGTCTTTCGCATGTGGTGATCACCAGCGTCGACCGCGACGATCTCGAGGATGGCGGGGCCGAGCACTTCGCCCGCACGATCCGGGCCGTGCGGCACCGCGCGCCCACGACGACGATCGAGATCCTGACCCCCGACTTCCTCAGGTGCCCGCCCTCGGCGCTCGAGACCGTCGTGGCGGCCCGGCCGGACGTCTTCAACCACAACCTCGAGACGGTGCCGGGTCTTTATCCCGAAGTGCGGCCCGGCGCGCGCTACTTCCATTCGCTCCGGCTTCTTCAGCGCGTGAAGGAGCTTGACCCCGCGATGTTCACCAAGTCGGGGATCATGGTGGGCCTCGGCGAAGAGCGGCAGGCGGTGCTGCAGGTCATGGACGACATGCGCGCGGCCGGCGTCGATTTCCTGACCGTGGGCCAGTATCTCGCGCCCTCGCCCAAGCACCACGCGGTCGAGCGCTTCGTGACGCCCGAGGACTTTGCCGCCTACGAGAAGGCGGCCTGGGGGAAGGGCTTCCTCATGGTCTCGGCCACGCCGCTGACCCGATCGTCCTACCATGCGGGCGAGGACTTCGCCCGGCTCAGGGAGGCACGCCTGAAAAAGCTCGGCGCGCCCGGCTGATCAGGTTTCCGGGAAGCTGGTCTGGATCTGAAGAAGGCCGCCCACGCCCTTGACGGCCTTGACGAATCCCGTCGTCGCGTAGGTCGTGACATGGAGCGCGCCGGCATTCGTGCGGCCGACGTCGTTCCGGTTGAGGTGCCCGGCATTGCCCTGCCCTGTGTTCGAGCGGTCGGTGGCCACCGAGATCCTGTACCTGTTCGGCGGCAGGTTCGCGCGGATCGACGCGAAGGTCTGGGTCCCCAGGTCGATCTTGCGAAGCTCCTGCTGCCCAGTGGGCGAGTTCAGGATCTCCATCGTCGCCGCCGCCTGGTCGTCGCGGTTCCAGTAGGTGCCGGTCGTGCGGGCCTCGCCGGGCGTGTTCACGCGGTTGCCTTGAAAGTGCATGTCTGCGCCGCCATGGCGGGTGATCGCATGGGCCGGTTCGTTTGCCCGCTGCACCCGGTGAAGCGGGTTGACGGTCTGTATGGCGAGGTTGCCCTCGAAGATCTGAAGCATCCCCTTGACTTCGTGGAGCGAATAGGGCCGCGCAAACGCCATCGCCGTTCTCCCTGAAGACGTCATGGCTGCGGATGCTACCGTTGGCCCTGTCGCGCGCAAAGTGATTCTGAACAACAGCATAAGATTGTAAGCAGCCAGGCTGGCTACTTGCACCGGTTTCACGACACCGCTGGGCCAGTCGAGATTGACGACAGTTCCCGACTCAAGGATCCCCCTCGCCCCGCCGCAGCGCCGCGCGTTCAAGGACCCTCGTCCGGTCGCAGGTGCCCGCAAGGCTGCGCACCGGATCGACGCGAAGCGTGCGGCCCGCCGGGTGATCTTCGGGCCTGCCGTTCACTCCGACGCGACGGGCGGCAGGGCCTTGACGTAGGCGGCGATCGCCGCGCGGTCCTCGGGGGGAAGATGGGCGGTGTTGCGCACCACGCTTCCCATGGTGCCGCCTGCGGTGTCGAACTCAGGCGTGAAGCCGGTCTCGAGGTAATAGGCGATGTCCTCTGCCGTCCAGTCGAGCTGCGCGGGCGTGATGCCCGGTATGCGGCCCTCGCCCGAGGGGTTGGGAGCGCCCGCCATCCAGCGCGTCAGGTCGAGCCCGCCCATCGCGTTGCGCGGCGTGTGACATTCGCCGCAATGGCCGAGCGCCTCGACGAGATACCGCCCGCGCTCCAGTTCCGCGCCCTCGGCCGGCGCGACCGGCGCGGGGTCGAGGTTCAGCGCCTTCCACAGGCCGATGCCCGCGCGCAGCGTGAAGGGGAAGGACAGCTCATGCGGCAGGCTCGGCGTCGCGTCGGCAGGCAGCGTGTCGAGGAAGGCCTTGAGGTCCACGGCGTCGGCCGGGGTCATCCGGGCGTAGGAGCCATAGGGGAAGGCCGGGTAGTAGTGGCCGCCCTCGGGCGAGGTTCCGCGGATCAGGGCCGTGACGAAGGCCGCGTCGCTCCATCCGCCGATCCCGGCCTCGGGATGGGGCGAGATGTTGGGGGCGAGGAAGGTGCCGAAGGGGCTGTCGATGCGGTAGCCGCCCGCGAGCACCAGCCGCGCGTCGTCTTCCGCCCCCGGCGCGGCGTGGCACGAGGCACAGCCCGAGGCCCAGAAGATCCGCTCGCCGCGGGCCGCATCGCCAGTGAGACCGGCGAGCGCGTCCGGGCTCAGGCCCGCGGGACGCGTCAGGGCGGCGCCGGCCGCGACGACAGCCAATCCGAGGACGAGAAGGGCGAGAAGGGTCTTGCGCATCGGAGGAGGTGGGGGACCCGGCGGCGCCGGGCCCTCGCAGGATCAGAGCTCGGGGCCGCGATAGGCCTCGTGGCAGGACTGGCAGGTGCCGCCGAGCGCGCCGAGCGCAGGTCCGATCGCCTCGGCGCCGGTGCCGGCCGCGGCCTGCATGGCCACCGCGGCTTCGCCGAAGGCTGCCCACTTCGCGCCGACATCGGGCACGTTGGCCCAGATCTCGGGCTTGGCGCGGGTCGTGCCCAACGCCGCGTTGTCCGAACCGGCCGGGAACATGTTCAGCGGATTGATCCCGGACACCGCGACGAGGTTGTCGGCCGCGACCTGCGCGGCTTCGGCGTCGTAGGGGATGTTCCCGCGCGCCATGCCGCCGAGCACGCCCACGTTCAGGCCCATGATCTTGAACATGCCCTGGCGGGCGCCGACTTCGCCGGCGAAGTCCTGCGCGATTGCGGGCAGGGCGAGCGCCCCGAGTGCCGTGGCGACGGCTGCAGCACGAATTAGGCTCATCAATCTCTCCCGTAGAGGTGGCTTGGTCGAACGCTCGCACCTTAGCGGGCCCACGTCGCGCCACCATGACTAATCCGGCACCATCACTGTTCGATTGCGCACAGTTTCGTGAGGCGCCTGCGTTCGCCGCACGCGCGCCCGACGCGGCCTCAGGTAAACCGCACCTTGCCGATGTAGGGCAGGTTGCGGTTCCTCTGCGCGAAGTCGATTCCGTAGCCCACGACGAACTCGTCCGGAATCTCGAAGCCCGTCCAGGTGGCGCGGATGTCGACCTCGCGGCGCGAGGGCTTGTCGAGCAGCGCGATCGTCTCGAGCCGCCGCGGCGCGCGCGTGTTGAGGAGCGCCACGACGTGGCTCAGCGTGAAGCCCGTGTCGACGATGTCCTCCACGACCAGCACGTCGCGGCCGGCGATCTCGCCGCGCAGGTCCTTGAGGATGCGCACCTCGCGCGAGCTTTCCGTACCGTCGCCGTAGCTCGATGCCTCGAGGAAGTCGACCTCGACGGGCAGGTCGAGTTCGCGCACGAGATCGGCGATGAACACGAACGACCCGCGCAGGAGGCCCACGACGATCAGCTTGTCGGTGCCCGCGAAGGCGGCCTGGATGTCGCGCGACAGCGCCTCTATCCGGGCGGCGATGGACTTGGCCGAGATCATCTGCTCGATCGCGTAGGGTCGGGTCAAACCGCCGCTCCCTCTTGATTTCGGGGTCCCTGTCGCAGACATGGGGCGCGATACCTGTTAGCAGGACCTCGCGACGATGCCCAGTCACTCGGAAACCCGCACGCTGCCCTATTCGGCGCAGCAGATGTACGACCTTGTGGCCGATGTCGCGCGCTACCCCGAGTTCCTGCCCTGGACGGCGGCGGCCCGCATCCGTAGCCGCAAGGAGGAAGGCGACCACGAGGTGATGCTGGCCGACCTCGTCGTGTCCTTCAAGGTCTTCCGCGAGAGGTTCGCCAGCCGCGTGACGCTCTGGCCCGCGCGGTCTCGGATCGACACGGAATACATCGAAGGGCCGTTCAAGCACCTCCATTCCCGCTGGCAGTTCCGCGACGTGGACGGCGGCGGGTCCGAGGTGCATTTCGAGGTCGACTTCGAGTTCCGCAACATCCTTCTCCAGAAGGCGGCGGGGCTGTTCTTCTTCGATGCGATGCAGCGCATCGTGCGCGCCTTCGAGAAGCGGGCGCATCAGCTTTACGGTTGAGCGGCGCGCAAGGCTCTTGCAAGAGCATTGCAATTTCCTTGAAAGGAAATTGCCCCCAGCTCAGCCGATCGCCCCCAGAAGC
>DAINOF010000016.1:4952-19242 GCA_036735505.1 Paracoccaceae bacterium | reverse complement strand
CGGAACGAGACGGTGTCGCCTTCGGCCTCGATGAGCACGTTGGCGAGGATCGGGATGGTGTTCCGCCGCTCGACCACCGACTGCGCCTGCGCGACCGCCTTCAGTAGCGCGCTGCGTTCGATGCTCAGTTTCATGCCCTCGCTCCGCCAAGACCCCGGGAGCGCGAGACTACTTGCAACGCGCGGAAGTGCAATTGCTATTCGGGAACCCGACTGGCTTTCGGCGCGGAGCGTTGCCGCCCGAATGCGGAAGGGACGGCGCACGACTCGCGCCGCCCCTCTGACCCTCTCTCAGAAGCTCGCGACGAGCGCGAGCCCGAGCGAATTGTCGAATTCCTCGAAGCCCGGACCCGGGTTGTCGGTCCAGTCGGTCTGCAGGAAGACGCGGGTCGACAGGGTGTCGGTCAGACGGTAGTTGACGCCGAGGTCGTTGTAGACCTGCGTGCTCTCGTCTGAGAACAGCACGTCCGTATCGTTGGTGATGAAGGAGCTCTCGGACGTACGGGCGAAGAACCGCGACGAGGCGATGCCGGCGAGTTCGGTCGTATCGTTTCCGTTCTGGTCCTCGAGATACCGCACGCCCGGACCCGCCTGCACGCGCCAGGCCAGATCGTCCGTGTTCACGACGCGGTAGCCCGGGCCGACGCCGAGGAAGGCGTCATGCTTGAAGGAGCTGAAGTCGTCGTAGTTGTAGCGCGCCGTGCCGAAGACGTAGAACTGCGGTCCCAGGTCGTAGACGCCGTCGTAGATGGCAAAGGCCTCGGCCGTGTCACGGGTCCCGTCGGCCTCGCTGTAGAGCGCGCCGAAGCCCATGTAGTTCGTGAAGCGTCCCGCCCCATAGGTCAGCCGTGCGCCGAGCGACAGGTCGAAGGACTCGCTGTTGCCGGTGTCGGCGGTCGCGGACAAGGCCACGGAGCCCGCAAAGCCCTGAGGTGCTCGCGCAAACCCGAACCGGTCGCGGTCGTCGGGTTCGAGAGCGTCCGCGGCATCCTCCTCGATGTCCTCGATCCTCTCGTCGACGGTATCCACCCCGGTGAAGACGTTCTGTGCGAGCAGGGGGCTCGCGCCGAGCGCGGTCAGGGCGAAGACGCCCGCCGCAGCTGTTCGAAGGGACATGCTGATCTCTCTCTCTGTTCACCACAATTGGCCGGGCAGTGCCGGCCTCGCGGTCCAACAGCCCGGGGAGGAGATGGTTCCGGGATCCTGAGGAGATGGCGGACAGGGGGGCGAGGGACAGTCAGGCCTCGAGCGCGCGGCGCAGGAGTTCCAGGTCCTCCGCGATCTGGCTGTCCTTGCCCTTGAGTTCCTCGATGCGCCGGACGCCGTGCATCACGGTCGTGTGGTCGCGCCCGCCGAAACGCCGCCCGATCTCGGGCAGGCTGCGCGTGGTGAGGGACTTCGACAGATACATCGCCACCTGCCGCGGCCGCGCGAAGGCGCGCAGGCGCTTGGGGCCGACGATGTCGGAGATGCGGATGTTGTAGTGCTCGGACACCTTCCGCTGGATTTCCTCGATGGTGATCTTGCGCTCCGACGAGCGGAGGATGTCGGACAGGCATTCCTGCGCCAGCTCGAGGTTGATCTCGCGCCCGACGAGCGAGCCGAAGGCGAAGAGCCGCATCAGCGCGCCCTCGAGCACCCGCACGTTCGTCGAGATGCGGTGCGCGAGGAATTCCAGAACCCCGTCGGCGATGGCGAGGTTGCGGAACTGGCCCGCGTAGTACTCGGCCTTCTGCTGAAGGATGCCGAGGCGAAGCTCGTAGTTCGTCGGATGCAGGTCGACGACAAGGCCCGATTGCATCCGGCTCGCGATGCGGTCCTCGATGCCCGAGATCTCGGTCGGCGCGCGGTCGGCCGAGATGATGATCTGCTTGTTCTGGTCCACGAGCGCGTTGAAGGTGTGGAAGAACTCTTCCTGCGTCGCGTCCTTGCCCGAGATGAACTGGACGTCGTCCACCATCAGCACGTCGACCGACCGGAAGATCTGCTTGAAGCTCATCATGTCCTTGTCGCGCAGGGCCTGCACGAAGCGGTACATGAACTGCTCGGCCGAAAGGTAGACCACGCGCAGCTCGGGCCGCCGGCTTTGCAGCTGCCAGGCGATGGCGTGCATCAGATGCGTCTTGCCGAGGCCGACGCCCCCATAGAGGAACAGCGGGTTGAAGGTGACGCTGCCGCCTTCGGCGACGCGGCGGGCCGCGGCATGAGCGAGCTCGTTCGGCTTTCCGACCACGAAGCTGTCGAAGGTGAAGCGTGGGTCGAGCGGCGCCCCGGGAAGGTCGGAGTCGTCGCGAGATATGGCAGCGGCGGCTGCCGGGGCCGGGGCAAGGCCCGGCTCGGACGCGGCGCGGCGGGCGGTCTCGGCCGGGACCGAGAAGGCGATCCGCGTCACCTTCTGCCCCGACTTCATGAGGACGTGGTGAATAGCATCGCCGAAGTTGCGCGACACCCAGTTGCCCATGAAATGCGTGGGTACGAAGAACGTGGCCACGCCCTCGTGGAGTTCGGAAAACTCCAGGGGCTCGATCCAGTTGACGTAGTTGTTCTTGCCGACGGTCGACAGCAATTCCTGCCGGATCTGCCCCCAAAGCTCGTTTGTCATGGCCCCTCAATCCACTTTCTTGTCACGACGGCTGAGCGCCGCCGCTGGTGCGCCGGAATCGCCAGCGCCCGCGCGCTCCAAAGTCGTCGAGAGGTGTCAGTGCGCCGGGCACTCCATGAAGCCACGGAGCGCGCGCCGGTGCGTAGACATGCCGGACCAGCCTGCGCGGAGGTCAGGAGAGGAGAGGCGTCCTGACGCCTCGCACTCTCATATCCTCCGCGAAGAACGCGGACCGGCGGACATGACAGGATCAGGCCCGGATCTTAATATCCGAGCAATCCCTGCGTCGTCGACTGTGCCTCTGCGTCCCTAGCCGGCACGTATCAGACCTGAACGACTTTGAGCCCGTCACACAAACATGACCATTTCACGACGGCATGGCAGGCCGCTTTCAAGGGTCCGGGCTGCGATCGTTCCATGTCCCCCCAAGACGATGTGAATCGCACGAAGACGGTACCAAGCGGGGTCGGAGAGGCGCAACAGAACTTCACGCTTGACTCAAAACCGTCATGAACCGAATCCACGGCGGTGGCAAAAAAGCCCCACGGCGCCTGTCCGGTCCGGCGGAAGCGCATCAGGCCCGCCGATGGCGGGCCGGATGGTCCGGGCATACGGAATCCCCGCGAGGGTCGCGGAGCGGCGGGCGTCAGCCGATCGACTTCACCCGCGACGACAGGCGCGACATCTTGCGCGCGGCGGTGTTCTTGTGGACGACACCCTTGGTGACGCCCCGCATCAGCTCGGGCTGAGCGGCCTTGAGCGCCGTGGCTGCTGCGTCCTTGTCGCCGGAGGCGATGGCCTCTTCGACCTTGCGCAGGAAGGTGCGGATGCGCGACCGGCGCGCCTTGTTGACGGCATAGCGGCGCTCGGCCTGGCGGGCGCGCTTCTTGGACTGGGGCGTATTCGCCATGCGTGTGGTTCCCTCGTCGGGCAGATGTTGCAACGAACGCACGCAAGGCCCGACACCGGGTTCGGGAACCGGTCGATTCCGGCCAGAGCGGGCCTCACGCGCATGTATCCGCGGGCCTCTACGGCAAATCGCGGCGGAAGGGAAGCCCCCGCTAGCGGTCGCGGAACTGCGGCTCGCGCTTGTCGAGGAAGGCGGACATGCCTTCCTTCTGGTCCTCGGTCGCGAAGAGCGCGTGGAACAGACGCCGTTCGTAAAGCAGACCCTCGCGCAGCGTCGTCTCGTAGCTGCGGTTGACCGCCTCCTTGACCGCCATGACGGTCAGCGCCGACTTCTCGGCGATCTTCTGCGCCGCCGCGCGGGCCTCGTCCATCAGCTTCTTCGCCGGCACGACGCGGCTCACGAGACCCGAGCGCTCGGCCTCCTCGGCGTCCATGAAGCGGCCCGTCAGGTGCATGTCCATCGACTTGGACTTGCCGATGAAGCGCGTGAGCCGCTGCGTGCCGCCCATGCCGGCCACGACGCCGAGGTTGATCTCGGGCTGGCCGAACTTGGCGGTGTCGGACGCGATGATGAAGTCGCACATCATGGCAAGCTCGCAGCCGCCGCCCAGCGCATAGCCCGACACCGCCGCGATGATCGGCTTGCGGATGCGCAGGATGGCCTCGGATTCCGGGCCGAAGAGGTCGCTCCCGAAGACCTCGACGAAGCTCTTCTGGGACATCTCCTTGATGTCGGCCCCCGCGGCGAAGGCCTTCTCGGACCCGGTCAGGATGATGCAGCGGACCTTTTCGTTCTCCTCGGCCTCGCGCAGCGCCTCGCCAAGCTCGCGCAGAAGCTCGGTGTTGAGCGCGTTGAGCGCGTCGGGGCGGTTCAGCCGGATGACGGTGACGTGGTCCTCGAGCTCGACGATGATCGTCCTGTAAGCCATCTCACCCTGCTTTCGCTCGTTTCGGTCAGGGCGGACTCCTAGCACTGCCCGGGGTCGGATCAAGCTATCTTTGGCAAGCGCGACAGAAGAACGAGGACCGTCCGGACTGCACGATCCGCGCCACCGTGCCGGGACAGCCCGGCGTGACGCAGGGCGCGCCTTCGCGGTCGTAGACGCGAAAGGCGTGCTGGAAGTAGCCGAGCTCCCCGTCCGCCTGCCGGTAGTCGCGCAAAGACGATCCGCCCGCCTCGATCGCCTCGGCGAGCACCTGCCGGATGACCGGCACGAGCGCACGAACCCGCGCCTCGGCGATCCGCCCGGCCTTGCGCTGCGGCGAGATGCCGGCGCGGTGGAGCGCCTCGCAGACGTAGATGTTGCCGAGCCCCGCGACCACCCGCTGGTCGAGGAGCGCGGCCTTGACCGGCGTGTTCCGGCCGCGTAGCCGCGCCACGAGATACTCCTCGTCGAAGCCGTTGCCGAGGGGTTCGGGGCCGAGCCCCGAGAGAAGCCAGTGGCGGTCCTCGGCGCCCGTGGGCATCAGGTCCATCGCCCCGAAGCGCCTTGCGTCGTTGAAGGTGATCCGGGTGCCGCCCTCCATGTCGAGCACGACATGGTCGTGTTTCGCGGCGGCCGGGTGAGGATGGTGGAACTCCCCCAGCATGGTGCCCGAGACGAGCATCCGGCCCGACATGCCGAGGTGGACAAGAAGCGTCTCGCCCGAGGAAAGGTCGGCGAGAAGATACTTCGACCGCCGCCGCAGCCGCTCGACCTTCTGCCCCTCGATCCGCCGCGCCATGTCCTCGGGGAACGGCCAGCGCAGGTCGGGCCGCCGCACCTCGGCGGCAAGGATCCGACGGCCCTCCATCACGGGCGCGAGCCCGCGGCGAACCGTCTCGACCTCCGGCAATTCGGGCACTTGGGCAGGCTCCCCGGTCGCCCCCGCATTGTAACCCCGGGGGAGCGACCTATAAGAAAGGCGAGTTTGAGGGGACCGCAAGAGCCGATGACCGATACGGACGGACGAACCACCCATTTCGGCGCGCGCGAGGTGGCCGAGGACGAGAAGGCGGGGCTCGTCCACGGGGTCTTCTCGAGCGTCGCGTCGCGCTACGACCTCATGAACGACGTGATGTCGGCGGGAATCCACCGGCTCTGGAAGGACGCGATGATGGACTGGCTCGCGCCGCGGGCGGGCCAGCGGCTTCTCGACGTCGCGGGCGGCACGGGCGACATCGCCTTCCGGTTCCTGCGGCGCGCGCCCGGGGCCTCGGCCGTCGTGCTCGACCTGACCGAGCCCATGCTCGACGAAGGCCGCAAGCGGGCCGAGGCGCAGCAGCTCACCGACCGGCTCGACTGGATCGCGGGCGACGCGATGGCGCTGCCCTTCGGTCCGGCCGAGTTCGACGTCTACACGATCTCCTTCGGGATCCGGAACGTCACGCGGATCGGCGACGCGCTCGCCGAGGCCCACCGCGTGCTGAAGCCCGGCGGCCGGATCATGGTGCTCGAGTTCTCGCAGCTTCCCAATCCGGGCATGCAATGGGCCTACGACCGCTATTCCTACAACGTGATCCCGGCCATGGGGCAGGCGATCGCCGGGGATCGGGACAGCTACCAGTACCTCGTGGAGTCGATCCGCCGCTTCCCCGATCAGGACAGCTTCGCCGGCATGATCACGGACGCCGGCTTTGGTCAGGTGAAGTACCGCAACCTCAGCTTCGGGATCGCCGCCCTGCACTCGGGCTGGAAGATCTGAGGTGCGGGGGCCGCACAACATCTGGCGGCTGATCCGGACGGGCGCGACGCTCGAGCGCACCGGGGCGATGGGCGTGGTGCTCGACGCCTTCCAGGCGCCGCGGAGCCTGCGGATCGCGGCGCGGGTGCTGGGCCTGCCCTTCGCCTGGCTCGGCTACCGGGGCGATCCCGCCCTTCCCCCCGCGACGCGCGCGCTGACCGCGCTGGGCCCCGCCTACATCAAGTTCGGCCAGATCCTCTCGACCCGGCCCGACGTCGTGGGCAACGAGCTCGCCATGCAGCTGCGCGTCCTGCAGGACAAGCTGCCGCCCTTCCCGACGGCCGAGGCCCGGCGGCAGATCGAGCGCGAGCTCGACATCCGCGTGAGCGACGTCTTCGCCGACTTCAGCGAGCCGGTGGCCGCGGCCTCGATCGCGCAGGTGCACCGCGCGCGCCTCGCCGCGACGGGCGAGGAGGTGGCGGTGAAGGTGCTGCGGCCGGGGATCGAGAAGGCGTTCCGCAAGGACATCGACGCCTTCTACCTCGCCGCGCGCCTGGTCGAGATGCTCGCGCCCTCGGCCCGGCGGCTGCGGCCGATGGACGTGATCGCCCATTTCGAGGGCGTCGTGATGGGCGAGCTCGACCTGCGGCTCGAAACCTCGAGCGCGGCCGAATTCGCCGCCAACACCGCGAAGGACGAGGCCTTCCGCGTGCCCGCCGTTCACTGGTTCCTGTCCGCGCGGCGGGTGATGACGCTGGCCTGGGTCGAGGGACTTGCCGCCGGCGACGTCGCGGCGATCGAGGCGGCGGGACACGACCGGCGCGCGCTGGGCGAGCGGGTGCTGCGTCTCTTCCTCCAGCATGCGCTCCGCGACGGCTACTTCCACGCCGACATGCACCAGGGCAACCTCAAGATCGCGCCGAACGGCGATATCGTGGCGCTCGACTTCGGGATCATGGGGCGCCTCGACGAATACACGCGGCGGGTCTATGCCGAGATCATCTTCGGCTTCATCCGCAAGGACTACCGGCGCGTGGCCGAGGTGCATTTCGAGGCCGGATACGTGCCGCCCGACCGCGACATCGACGAGTTCGCCCGCGCGCTCCGATCGGTGGGCGAGCCGATCTTCGGCATGGACGCCTCGCGCATCTCGATGGCGCGGCTCCTGACCTACCTCTTCGAGGTCACCGAGCGCTTCGGGATGGAGACCCGGACCGAGCTCATCCTGCTGCAGCGGACCATGGTGGTGGTCGAGGGCGTGTCGCGCACGCTGAACCCCAACATCAACATCTGGAGCGTCGCGCGTCCGGTGGTCGAGGACTACATCCGCGGCAACATCGGGCCGCGCGCGCTCTTCAACGACCTCGTGCGGACCGCGCAGGTGCTGGCGCGCTTCGGGCCGAAGCTGCCCGGGATGGTCGAAGGGGCGCTTCTGCGGCAGGGACAGCCGCCGCCCGCGCCGCCGCCTCCCCGCCGGCTCCACCCGCTCGCGATCTTCACCGGCGGGGCGGCCACCGCGGCCGCCGCGATCTGGCTCGGCACACGGCTCTGACGGGACGGGGACGCCCGGCGCGCCCTGCGGCGTCAGAACGCGGCGCCCGGGGCGCGGACGGCGCTGACCTCCGAGGCCGGGACGGAGACGCCGCCGTTGAGGATCAGGACCGCGCCCGCGCTGTCCGAGCGGATCTCGCGGACCGTGGCGTAATGCTCGACCGGGACGGTGCCGACGACGCTCCCCCCTTCGGTCTGCTCGATCTCGAAGCTGTAGCGGCCCGGCGGGAACGGGGCGCCCCCGGCGCCGACGCCGGCCCAGACGAAGGGCTCGGTCGCGCCCGGAAGCGGCACGCGGGACACGGGCGCGCCCGAGGCGTCGCGCACGACGAGCGACGAGGGCAGATCGCTTGCCGCGCCGCCGGCCGGGAACAGCGTGAGCGGCGCCCCGTCGAACGCGACCTGCCCGTCGCTGCGCACCTCGCGGCCGATCCAGCCCGCGTATTCGGCAATGGCCGAGCCGCCCAGCGCCTCCGTCAGGTCCGAGAGAAGGTCGTTCGTCCTCACCTGCTGCTCGACGCCCGAGAAGGTCGCAAGCTGCACCGCGAAGTCGGTGGACTCGAGCGGGTTGAGCGGGTCCTGGTTCTTCATCTGGGTCGTCAGCATCTTCAGGAAGGTCTCGAAGTCCGAGCTGATGGCGCTGGCTCCGCCTCCGGTCGCCGGCGCGGGGGCGGGCGCTGGCCGCGGCGCGGCGGGGGTGGCGGGGGCGGTGACGGGGCTGGTTTCCATGGGGGTCTCCCTTACAGGCGGATGTCGAGACGGTCGGTCGCGGTTCTGCGCGTCTGGACGGCGTCCGGCGCGGGCGGGGCCCGCAGATCCCGCGATTCGTCGTCCGGCGGGGGTGCGGACGGGCGGTCGTCGCGCTGCGACGAGCCGGAACCGAAGGCGAGGTTCGTCGCACCGAAGCCTGCGTCGCGCAGCTCGCGGGCGAGAAGGTCTGCGCTGCGGCGCATGAGGTCGAGCGTTTCCGCCCGGTCGGCGTCGACCACGACGGTGAGCCCGCCGTCGGTCATCCGGATGTCGAGGCGGACGTGCCCCAGTTCCTCGGGCGAGAGGCGGACTTCGATGGTGCCGCCGGCCGTCGTGCGCACGCTGGCGAGGAGCTGCTCGACGATGGCCGGGCGGGGGTCGGGCTCGGGCGCCCGGTGCGCTGCCGCGGCCGGGCCAGGGGCGGCCGGCTCGCCCGCCCGCGGCCCTAGGGGTTCCGCAGGGTCGCGGAAGGCGGGACCCGGCCCGGTCTCCGCAGGCGGCGCCGGCGCGTCGGCCGGTCGCGGCGAAAGCGAGGCGCCCGGCTCGATGCCCGGGGCCGGGGGCCGAGCAGGGGCATGATCGGCTGGCGCGATGACCCCGCGTTCGGTCGTCTGGACCTCGGGCGCGGCGGACGTCACCGGCACCTCTCCGGCCGGGACACCCGCTGCCGAGGCGTCCCGTCCGGCTGCGGCGGCCGGGCCGGATGCCGGCGGGGGCGGCGCCAAGGTGGGCGCTGTGGGGGCCGCGGCAGCGGGGCGCGTCGGGTCCTCCGATGTCCGCGCGGCGGCTTCCGGCGCGACTGCAGGACGCGCCGGAAGGGAAGCGCCTTGGTAGATCTCCGGCCGCGGCGGCGCGGTGGGCGCTGCCATAGCGCGCGCCGTTGCCGCCGAGCGAGCCGTTGCCGCAGCGGACGCCGTTTGCACAGCGCCGGCCGTTGCCGCAGCGCCGGCCGTTGACGGGGCGGGTGCCGTTGACGGGGCGGGTGCCGTTGACGGGGCGGGTGCCGTTGCCGCAGCGGGTGCCGTTGACGGGGCGGGTGCCGTCGCCGCGGCGGGTGCGTGCGCGCGTGCTTGGCCGAGGGCTTCGTCTCGACCGCTGGGGCCGCCGCTTGCCGTGTGCATCGGCGCCGGCGCCTCGGCCGCATGATCCCGCGGCCGGGCCGGGGTGTCGGCGGTGACGCCTCGCGGCGCCGCGGCGCCCGGCGGGATGGCGGAGGACGCCACCGCGGTGGCGCCCGGCCCGGAAGGCGAGGCCGCAGTGGCGCCGGCGCCCACGATGGCGGAGGGCATGACGCGCGACCCTGCGGGGGCCGGCTGCACGCCATCCAGTTCCCCGACGACGGCGCCTGGAACGATCTGTGGCGCGGGCAGCACCTGCGGGTGCGCGGGGGCGTCCGGGTGCGCGACGTCCGGCAGGTCGAGGCCGGCATCCGGCGGCAGTTCCTCGCGGAGATCCGGCGCGGGAGATGGACTGAAGCCTGGCGTGTCCGCCTGCGGCGGGGCGTCTTCTGGCAGACGGGGTTCTTCGGGAACCGCCGGGACGCCCCGCGCTTCCGTCGCGTCGACCGCCGACGGTTTCCCCGGCACGGGCGGCGCAAGGGGCCCGGCCGCAGGAAGCGCGCCGGAGCCGACCACCACGGCCTGCGGCACGGCGGGCGCGTCCGCCACGGGCGCGGGCGGCGGCACATCTTGCGCGGTCTGGGCGGACCGAAGCGCCGAGAGCGGGGAACGAGGCATCGGAACCGGAGGCGCCACCGCTGGCGGTGCCCCGAACGCTGCCGCGGCACCGGACATTGACGCAATGGCAGATTGCATGCCGCCCAGCGGGTCCGGAGCACGATCCGGCGACCCGTTCGTGTCCGAAGGCGGCGTTTCGCCCGCGAGCACCGCGTCGAAGACCATGAGGAACCCCGAGTCCGCAGGCGGTCGGCCCGACAGAGGCACGCGACCCCCGTCTCCCTGCGTCACAGTCGATAGCGCCTCGACGATCTGCACTGCACTCTCCGGTCTTCTGCCCGATGCCGCTCACATAGACTGTGCCGGGTTACGGGATCTTTACCGGCCTCGGCGAAAGCTCGGCGGCAATTCCAAGAATTGGAGCGACCCCATGCAGACGACCGCGCCGGACCCGTTCGCCCCGCGCCCGCCCCCGCCCGCAACCGACGCCCTGCGGCAGGTCTCGCGCGATCTCGAGGCCGCGTTCCTCTCGGTGATGCTGCGGGAAACCGGCGCCGGCGCCCCGCGAAGCGCGATGGGCGGCGGCATCGGCGAGGAACAGTTCGCCTCGTTCCTCACCGACATCTACGCGCGCAAGATGGTCGAGGCCGGGGGGATCGGTCTTGCCGAAAGCATCTTCCGCGCGCTGTCGGGGGGCCGCCCATGACCGCGAATGAGCCCGCCGACGATCTCCGCGCGCTGCGCGCCGATCTCCTTGCCGGCGACCTGGGCTCGCTCGAGGCGCATCTGGCGGCGACCGAGGCGCTGGCGGCGCGACTCGCCGCCGGGCCGGGCACGCCGGACCTCGCCCTGATCCGGGCCGAGGCCGAGCGCAACCGCGAACTCCTCGCCGCGGCGGCCGCCGGCGTGCGCGCGGCGCTGCGGCGACTGGGCGAGGCGACGAGCCCCGATTCCGTCTACGCGCCGGACGGCCGCAAGCGCGAGATCGGGAACCCGCGCCCGTCGCGCGAGACCCGCGCCTGACGATCCGCGCAATTCTAGCCAGTCGCGGGGATCCGCTTGACGGATCGTTAGCACTCCGACGCCATGGTCGGCTTCGCATCCAAGTGGTGGCGCGGACCGAGGTGGGAGGTCCGCAGAGCCGAGAACGGCCTCGCTTCACCGCCCTGAACGGGCACGACATGACCCGGGGTAAAACTTGCCCCATGATGTGAGGACCATCACATGACAAGTGTTCTGACCAATACCGGCGCCATGACGGCGCTGCAGACCCTGCGCGGCATCAACAAGAACCTCGCGCAGACCCAGAACGAGATCTCGACCGGCAAGATGATCTCGTCGGCCAAGGACAACTCGGCGATCTGGGCCATTTCCAAGGTCATGGAGTCGGACGTCGCCGGCTTCAAGGCGATCAAGTCGAGCCTCGCGCTCGGTGAAAGCTCTGTGGCCGTGGCGCGAAACGCGTCCGAATCGGTCACGGGCCTCCTGACCGAAATCAAGGCCAAGATCATTGCCGCTCAGGAAGAGAACGTCGACCGGGCCAAGCTGCAGACCGACATCGAGCAGCTGTCCGGGCAGATCGAATCGGTTGTCGGCGCGGCGCAGTTCAACGGCCTGAACCTGATCAACGGCAGCAGCACGGAAACGGTTGAAGTTCTGTCGTCGCTCGACCGGGACTCCTCTGGCAACGTGTCCGCGAGCAAGATCGATGTCGAGCGTCAGAACCTCTCGGTGACCACACCGGTCTCGGCGCAGGCTGCCGGCACGACCGCGCTGGCCGACCAGGCCACCGCGGACGCGTTCCTGAACTCGAGCACGGCCGTCGCTCAAACCCTGTTCGTCAGCCCGGCCACGCCGCCCTATGCTGCGGACGGCTCCGACTTCGAAACCATCGCGGACGCCGGGTCGAACACGATCACCATCGGCCAGGTGGCCGAGGGCATCACCTATGAGATCTTCCTCGGCGACGTCTCCGTCAACGTGGTGGGCGGCGGAAACACGCTTGGTTCGCGCACCTTCCAGTACGTGGCCAGCGCGGATGACGGGACGGCCGAGGTGGCCAGCAACCTTGCGTCGCAGATCAGCGCCTTCTTCGGCGCGGCGACGGATGCGTCGTTTGCCTACTCGGCGGCGGTGGACACGACCAACGCGAACCAGATCGTGATCACAAACGGTGTTGCGGGCGGTGCGTCCAACACGACGATGAACCTCGGTCTCCGCGTGACGAGCGGGGGAACCCCCGGCGCCACCGCCTCCGGCAATGGTCTGGGCGCGCTGCAGAACGTCGACGTGACCACCGACACCGGTGCCACCGGGGCGCTCGCTGCCATCGAGGGCCTGATCCAGACCAGCATCGACGCCGCTGCCGCCTTCGGCTCGGTCCAGAAGCGCATCGAGATCCAGTCCGACTTCGTCGGCAAGCTGAGCGACTCGCTCATTTCGGGCATTGGCTCCCTCGTCGACGCCGATCTCGAGGAAACCTCGGCCCGGCTCCAGGCGCTGCAGGTGCAGCAGCAGCTCGGCATCCAGTCGCTGTCGATCGCGAACCAGGCGCCGCAGACGATCCTCGCGCTGTTCCGGTAAGCGCGCCATCGGGGCGCCCATTGCGGGCGCCCCGCTCCCTGCCGTCGGACAATCCGGCGGTTCATCCGACGAGGATCTGGAGGTCAGAACGTGACAGCCCTCGACAAAGCGCGCGCCGCCTATGGCGTCTCCGCCCGTGCCGTACGGACGCCCCGCGACACCGAACACGATGCCCTCGCTCGCGTCACCGGAGCGCTTCGCAGGGCGCAGGACGGCGGCGCCGCCTCCTTTCCCGACCTCGCCCGCGCGATCCACGACAATCGGGCGCTCTGGACCGTCTTCACGACCGATCTGGCCGGCGAGGGCAACGGGCTTCCGCCGGACCTGCGTGCCCGCCTCCTGAGCCTCGCGATCTTCGTCGAAGCGCACAGCTCGAAGGTTCTTCGCGGAGCGGCCACCGTCGGCCCGCTCGTCGACATCAACGTGGCCGTCATGCGCGGCCTGCGCGCGTCGGAGCCCGCGGCATGACCGGCCTCGTCCTCAAGCTGTCGCCGAAGGAGCGTGTGCTCGTGAACGGCGCCGTGATCGAGAACGGCGACCGCCGTACCCGGTTGTCGATCCTCACCCCCAACGCCAACATCCTGCGGCTGCGCGACGCGATCCACCCCGACGAGGTCTCCACGCCGGTCCGGCGGGTCTGCTACATCGCCCAGCTCGTCCTCTCGGGCGACGTGACCCCGGCCGATGCGCACCTGCAGCTCCTGCGCGGGATCGAGCAGCTGAGCCAGGTCTTCACCGATCCTGACAGCCGCCACCAGCTCACGCTGGCGACCGAGGCTGTCGTCGAAGAACAGCACTACCAGGCGCTCAAGGCCCTGCGCACCCTTCTCGGGCGCGAGGAGCGTCTTTTCTCGGCGGGCGCGGGATGACCTTCCAGCCGGTCGCGCCCTTCGGCGGCATCGCCGGCTGGTCGTTTCTCGAGCGCACCCGGGCGCGGCAGGAAGCGGTGTTCCAGAAGACGCCGCTCGTCGCGCGCGCCGCCGGCGACTTCGAGGCCCGGATCGGGTCGATCCGGACCGCCGAGGACCTCGTCGGCGACCGCGCGCTTCTCCGCGTGGCGCTGGGCGCCTTTGGCCTCGACAACGACCTCGGCAACCGCTTCTTCATCCGCAAGATCCTTGAGGACGGCACCACCTCGCGGTCGGCACTCGCCAACCGGCTTGCCGACAAGCGCTACCTCGCCTTCGCCGAGGCCTTCGGCTACGGCGACCGCCCCGGAGGCAACGTCGCGCGCGCCGGTTTCGGCGCCGACATCGCGGCCCGCTTCCGGGAGCGTCAGTTCGAGATCGCGGTCGGCGAAACGAACCCGGACATGCGGCTCGCCCTCGGGCTTGGACGGGACCTGTCGGCGATCGCCGAGCGCCCCGTGTCGAACGATGGGCGGTGGTTCGCGATGATGGCCTCCCCGCCTCTGCGGGCGGTGTTCGAGCGCGCCCTGCGTCTGCCCACCGAGATCGGTCGCATCGACATCGACCGGCAACTGGCGGTCTTCAAGGAGAGAGCGGAGTCGCGGCTGGGAACATCGGACTTCGCCGCCTTCGCCGAGCCGGAAGGGC
>DAINOF010000016.1:0-4852 GCA_036735505.1 Paracoccaceae bacterium | reverse complement strand
GCGCACGGCGCAAAGGTCGCGCAGGAGCGACGCGTCGCGGCGAGGCCCGCGATCAGGCGGAGCGCCCCCTGCAGCTTCGACCGGGTTCGCGCCATCGAAATGTCGATCATGGTGCCGCCAGGCAGCCGCAGGACGCGCGTCCTCCGCAGGCTGTCGAAAATCCCGCGCGGCGGCGAGGTCCAGGTGCCGCGCAACCGGCTCATGCCCCAGGCACATCCGCCCCATATCCGGCCGCGGCAGAGCGGTGAGCCTTGATGTGCGTCCTGTCGGTCTCTTCCCCCCGACGCGCGCTTTCGCAGCACGTGGCCCCGCAAGAGCGGCTGCGTGCGCCCCCAGTCCGCATCCTCGGTCCTTGCCATCCCCGCGTGCCGCAGGGAAGGGACGGACATGAGGCTCAGACCACAAGCTGCTCCCGGCCGGTCATGACGACATTGGCCCCACCCATCCCCGGACGGCAGGCGAGCGTCCTACGCGGCTCAAGGCCGCCTGGTCAGGAGAAATGCGCCTTCTGGCCGACAAGCGTCGACAGCGCCTCGAAGCTCTCGCGGACGCCCCCCGTCTCCATCTCTCCGAAGAAGGTGTCGAGGCCGGGCCAGACCGCCAGCGCGCGGTCGACCGCGGGGTCCGCGCCGGGCTCGTGCAGCCCCGCCCGGACCATCACCTCGCAGGTTTCGTAGAGCGACAGCACCGCGCGCACGTCGGCGATGGCCGCGTTCTCGCCGGCCGATGCGGCCTCGGGCAGCGACCGCGAGACGGATCGCAGGACGTCCACCGCCGGGAAACGGCCGCGCTCGGCGATCCTGCGGTCAAGCACCACATGCCCGTCGAGGACGCCGCGGAGCGTGTCGGCCACGGGTCCCTCGGTGTCCGACCCGGCCATCAGGACCGTGAAGATCGCCGTGATGTCCCCTTGCGCCGCGGTGCCCGGCCCCGCCCGCTCGCAAACCCCCGTGATCGCCGGCACGATCGACGGTGGAAAGCCCGCGAGCGCCGGCGGCTCACCCGCCGCCAGCGCGACCTCGCGATGCGCCTCCACGAAGCGGGTGACCGAATCGGCCAGCAGCAGGACGTGGCGTCCGGCGTCCCGGAAGTGCTCGGCGACGGCCATCGCCGCCGGCAGGCAGCGGCGGCGTGCGAGCTGCGAGCGGTCGGAGGTGGCCGCGACGACGACGCTGCGCGACAGCCCCGCGGGCCCGAGCGCGCGCGAGAGGAAGTCGCGCACTTCACGGCCGCGTTCGCCGACGAGCGCGATCACGACGACGTCGGCCTCGATCCCGCGGGCGAGCTGGGCGAGAAGCGTCGTCTTGCCGACGCCCGCGCCCGCGAAAAGCCCGATCCGCTGGCCGCGGACGATAGGGAGGACGGTGTTGAAGAGCCGCAGCCCGGTCCCGAGGCGCCGCCCGAGCGCCCGCCTGTCGAACGGGGGCGGCGGCGGTGCGGTCACCGCGCGGTGCGCGGCGCCCTTGGCGAGCGGCATGCCGTCCATCGGTGCGCCGAACGGGTCGATCACCCGACCGATCCAGGCGTCGCAGGGGCAGAGGGCGGCCGGACCTTCAAGGAAGACGCGCGTGTCGGCGCGCAGGCCCACCGCCCCGCCCTCGACGATCGCGGCGACGTCAGCCTCCGCCACACCGATCACCTCGCCGCGGCGTGCGCCGGCGCCCAAGCCGAAGGTGACGACGTCACCGACCGCTGCGGCGTCCGAAATCCCGCGAATGCGAACGAGCCCTTCGGCCACATGGGCGAGCCGGCCGACGCGGCGGACCGGCGGCCGCGCCGCGAGCTCGGAAATCAGGTGGTCCAGTGTTTCCATTGCGGCGCTCCCGTGGCGGCAAACCGTTTCTAAAGGAATCGGCGTTAATTCAGGGTGCATTCGGATCGAGGGAGAAGCCCCGATGTTTGAGAGCATCCAGACGCTGCGCATGGCGGCCGACTCGGCCCTGCACGCGGCCGGACGGCAGGCGGTCATTACGGCCAATGTCGCCAACGCGGATACGCCCGGCTATCGCGCCGGCGACCTCAGGCCCTTCGCCGAAACCTATCGCGCCATGCCGACGCTCGCGCTCCGCGCGACGCGGCCCGGCCATATGGGCGAGCAGCCGGGGACGCCGTCGCATGCTGCCGTCCTCGACCGGTCGGCCGAGCCTTCGCCCAACGGCAACACCGTCTCGCTCGAAACCGAACTGGTCCGCGGTGCGTCCGCCAAGCGGCAGCACGACCTGTCGCTGGCGATCTACCGGACCTCCCTCGACATTATCCGCGCCTCGATCGGGCGCGGCAGGTAGGAGCAACGTGGATGATGGAAGGTGATATCTTCCGCTCGTCCCGCGCGGCGACGAGCGGCATGCGCGCCCAGGCGGAACGCCTGCGGCTCATTTCCGAGAACATCGCCAACGCCGACACCCCCGGCTACAGGCGCAAGACGGCCGCCTTCGAGGCGGTCGTCCAGAGCGGACGCCCGACGAACGAGGTCCGGCTTGGCCCGGTCGCGTTGTCGGATGCCGAACGCCCCCTTGTCTACGCCCCGGATCATCCGATGGCCGACGAGCGGGGCTTCTACGAGGGATCGAACGTCAACCTCGTGATCGAGATCGCTGACGCGCGCGAAGCGCAGCGCAGCTATGAGGCGAACCTCAGACTCTACGAGCAGACACGGCAAATGTCGCAAAGCCTGCTCGACATCCTGCGACGCTAGGAGACTCTAGAATGGATATCTCGTCATCGCTTGCCGCAAGAGCCTATGCAGCCTCCCGTCCGGCCGTGGACTCCGATCCCCGGCCGGACGGACCCGCCGCCGCGCTTGCCGGCGCGGCACGCAGCTTCGCCGACACCATGGCCCAGGGCGAGGCCACGGCGCAGGCGGCTCTCATGGGCCGGGCCGACCCCCACGCGCTCGTCACCGCGCTCGCCGAAAGCCAGCTCGCCATCGAGACCGTGGTGATGCTGCGGGACCGCGTCGTCGAATCCTACCAGGAAATTCTCAGGATGCAGGTCTGAGCCCGTGAACGAGATGCAGTTCTACGACGCGATGCGCGAGGGCCTGTGGGTTTCGGCGCGGATGTCCGCGCCGCTGCTCGGGGTGGCGCTCGTGGCTGGCGTCGCGATCGGCCTGTTCCAGGCGCTGACCTCGATCCAGGAGATGACGCTCACCTTCGTGCCCAAGCTCGCCGCCATGATCGCCGTCTTCTGGGTCTCCATGAGCATGATGACCGACATGCTGCGCTCCTACTTCACCGACGCGGTCATCCCGCGGATCGCGGGGTTCTGAGATGGACAACTCCGGCTACGCCGCGCTCACCCGCCAGGCGGGGCTCATGCGCGAGATGCAGGTCGTCGCGAACAACATCGCGAACATGGCGACGACCGGCTACCGGCGCGAGGGGATGGTCTTCACCGAATTCGTGCGCGCGCTCGACGGCAGAGAGTCGCTCTCGATGGCGCGGTCGGGCGCGGCCTACACCTCGGACATCCAGGGCGCGCTCACGCAGACGGGCCGGACGCTCGACCTCGCGATCGAGGGCGAGGGCTACTTCCTGATCGCGACGCCCGAGGGCGACATGCAGACGCGGGCCGGCAGCTTCGTGATGTCGCCGGAGGGCGGTCTGGTGACCCCTGACGGCATGGCGCTGCTCGACGCGGGCGGAGCGCCCGTGGTGGTTCCGCCCGGTGTCGCCGCGATCGCCGTCGCCGCGGACGGCACGCTGAGCGCGGATGGCCAGGCGGTCGCGCAGGTCGGGCTTTGGCAGACGCCCCCGGCGGGCGGCGCCGACCGGCGCGCCGGAACCCGCTTCGCGCTCGATGCGGCGCCGGTTCCCGCCGTCGAGGGGGCGGGGCGCATCGTGCAGGGCTTTCTCGAGGCGTCGAACGTCTCTCCCGTTGCCGAGATCGCCCGCATGATCGAAGTGCAGCGCGCCTACGAGCTGGGGCAGAACTTCCTCGACCGGGAAGACGCGCGCACCCGTGCCGTCATCCAGAGCTTCGCAAGATAAGGACAAGGACGATGAAATCGCTTCAGATCGCGGCGACGGGCATGCACGCCCAGCAGGTCAGGGTCGAGGTCATCTCGAACAACCTCGCCAACATGAGCACGACCGGCTACAACGCGCGCCGTGCGGATTTTGCCGACCTGCACTACCAGCAGGTCGCGCGCGCGGGCACGATCAACTCGACCACCGGCGCCGTCCTGCCGGCGGGTGTCCAGCTCGGTCTCGGTGTCCGGCCCGCGGCCGTCACGGTGACGCTGCAGCAGGGCTCGCTGCGCGCAACCGGCGGCGATCTCGACGTCGCCATCGAGGGGGGCGGCTACTTCGAGGTCGAGATGCCGGCCGGCATCTCGGGCTACACGCGCGACGGGTCGCTGCAGCGGTCGGCCGAGGGGCAGGTCGTCACCGCCGATGGCTTCCCCCTCATCCCCGACATCACCATTCCCGAGGATGCGCGCGCGATCTCGATCAACGCGCAGGGCGAGGTCTTCGCCTATTTCAACGACCAGGTGGAGCCCGCCCAGCTGGGACAGATCACGCTCGTCGGCTTCGCCAACGAGGCCGGGCTCGAGGCGATCGGCTCGAACCTCTTTCTCGAGACTGCCGCCTCGGGGGCGCCCTTCGTCGCCGAGCCGGGCAACGACGGGCTCGGCACGCTGCGGCAGGGCTATCTCGAGGAAAGCTCGGTCGACCCCGTCCGCGAGATTACCGAACTGATCGAGGCGCAGCGCGGCTACGAGCTCAACGCCAAGGTCATTACTGCCGCCGACCAGATGCTCGGCGCGACCACGCAGATCCGATGAACGCGCGCGCAATCGCCGCCGCGGCGCTCGCGGCCCTGCTGGCCGGTGCAGGTCCCCCCGCGGCCG
>DAINOF010000015.1:0-20510 GCA_036735505.1 Paracoccaceae bacterium | reverse complement strand
TCGGCCGGCTTCTCAGCCGCATCCTCGACCCGGACGGTCTTCTCGACCGGTCGCCGCGACGCCACGGCGGGCACGAGGTTCTCGACATAGATGAACCGCTTGCAGGCCTTGACGAAAGCCGCCGGCGTCTTGCGCATTCCCATCCCGTAGACGTCGAGACCCTGCTCGCGGATGCGGCTTGCGAGCCGCGTGAAGTCGCTGTCCGACGAGATCAGCACGAAGCCGTCGAACCGCCCGGAATGCAGGATGTCCATCGCATCGATGACAAGGGCGATGTCGGAGGCGTTCTTGCCGGTCGTGTTGGCGAACTGCTGGTGCGGCACGATTGCGAGGTTGGCGAGCTTGTCCTTGGTCCAGCCCTGTGGCCCGCCGCCCGCGAAGTCGCCGTAGATGCGCCGGATCGAGGCCTCGCCGAGCGAGGCGATCTCGTCGAACATGGCCTCGGCATACCTGGCCGAGATGTTGTCGGCGTCGATCAGGACGGCGAGAAGCGGCGGTCGGTCTGCCATCGGTCGATCCTCCTGGCTGGCGCGGGGGCGCGACGGCCCCCGACCCGTCATGGACCATCCCGCCGGTCTCGAAAAGGAGACAGTCTGTTTCCGCTTCAAAATTTAGCAATCGGGTAAGGCGCGTCCTTCGATAACCCGAGCGTCGTCGGGGCGGTCTCGTCTTCCCCATGCGGCGGATCCTGTCGCCGGAGAACCGGCTTCCTTCCCCCAATCGCGTCCCGCCGCCGTGCGGAGACCCTTTGCCCGGAGCGACTTCCGATGATCCTGACACGACTTTCGACGCTGGCGGCCGCCGCCGCCCTTGCCCTCGCCGCCGCCCTGCCCGCCGCCGCGACCGACCTGTCCTTCGGCGGTCTCGCCGCCTCGGCGCGCGCGACGTCGAACAGCCTGCCCACGCTCCAGCCCTGGATGAACCCCGAGATCCGCGGCGCCTGGCAGCAGGGCTTCTTCGGTCAGAACACGACGATCACCGTCATCGACGATTTCCAGAGCAGCCAGCGCTTCAGCGGCAATCTCGGGACCGGCGTCCAGAGGCTGCGCCATGGCGAGTGGACGGCCATCGAGGCGCATCTCATCGCGCCGCGCGCGAACATCGTGGCCCACAGCTTCTACTCCAACCGCGCGGTCGCCCTCCGCCCCGGCCTCAACACGCTGAACCTCAGCTACGGGATGATGGGGCGCGCGGGCCTCTCCGCCACGCGGCTGCGCTGGGGCGCACAGGAAGCCTCGATCATCGACCACGCCCGGCGCGGGGCGGCCATCGTCGTCAAGGCGGCCGGCAACGATGCCGTCGCGGTCGGCGCCGCAAACCGCCAGGGCCAGGTCGACTACCTGAACTCGGCTCTCGTCGGGACCGCCGGCACGATCTTCGTGGGCGCGCTGACCCACAACGGGACGACCGGGAACAAGGCGCGGCTCGCCTCCTATTCGAACTCCGCCGGCAGCAACCGGACAGTGCAGCAGAACTTCCTCGCCGTCGGCGTGCCGGGCAACCTCACCGGGCTGCACGGGACGAGCTTTGCCGCGCCGGTCGTGGCGGGCTACGCGGCGGTACTCGGCAGCAAGTTCCGCACCGCGTCGCCCACGCAGATCAAGTCGCAGCTTCTGAACACCGCCCGCACGGACACGATCCACGGCTACAATCCCGCGCTCCACGGCCGCGGCGAGGCGAGCATTGCGCGCGCCCTCGCGCCGGTGCGGATCCGCTGACGCAAGACTGGGGCGCGCAGCCGGCGCGCCCCTCGCCCACCAAGTCAGAAGAGCAGTTCGAAGGTGACGGACGCCCGCGTCGTCTCCCAACCGTCGCGGCGCATGCGATAGGCGAGCGTTTCCTCGGGCGGAAGCGGCGACGCGGCAAGGCGGCAGTTGACGGGCCGGATCCCTCCGATCTCGCCGTAGTCCGCGATGCAGAGCCCTTCCCGCAGGTCCCCGCCCAGCATCGTGTCCGCCCGCAGCGTGACCGATGCCTGCCGTCCGACCGGCACCCGGTGCAAAAGCCCGAGGGTCAGGCCTGGGCCGATCCGGTACTTCTCCCCCCGTTCCCCCGTGCTCAGCCCCCACAAGAGACCCGTCCTCTCCCCGAGTTCGGTCAGGAAGCCTATGTGCATCGTCCTCCAGGACGAACTGTACCACTGCTCGAATTCCACCTGCGTGCCGTCGACAAGCTCGTAGCCGCCCCGTGCGGCGGCGTTCACATCCCCCTCGAAGGCCGAGCCGACGCTGACGTCCACGAGGAAGGTGCGTGCCACGAGATCGGCGCGAAGCGGCCCTGCCGAGACGCAGGCAAAAACGGCGACGGCAAGAAGACTGCGGCGCGGCACGGCGGACGGCTCCTGACGGACGTGCGCCGGTCTCGCAGGAAAGCGTTACGATTCCGCAAGTCGCGCCCCGGTCGCCTCCCGAGGCGGGTCGCGTCAGTAGACGACGACGCTCCGGATCGATTCGCCCGCATGCATCAGGTCGAAGCCCCGGTTGATCTCTGCAAGCGTAAGCTGGTGCGTGATCATCGGGTCGATCTCGATCTTGCCGTCCATGTACCAGTCGACGATCCGCGGCACGTCCGTCCGCCCCCGGGCGCCGCCGAAGGCCGTGCCCTTCCAGACGCGTCCCGTGACAAGCTGGAACGGCCGGGTCGAGATCTCGGCCCCGGCCGGCGCCACGCCGATGATGACGCTGACGCCCCAGCCCCGGTGCGTGCATTCGAGCGCGTCGCGCATCACCTTCACGTTGCCCGTGCAGTCGAAGGAATAGTCCGCGCCGCCGATCTGGTCGAAGGGCGTCTTCGTGAGGTTCACGATCTCCTGCACGACGTTCTCGCAGTCCCTCGGGTTCACGAAATGCGTCATCCCGAAGCGCTCGGCCATCGGCACCTTCGCCGGGTTCAGGTCCACCCCGATGATCATGTCGGCGCCGGCGAGCCGCAGACCCTGGAGCACGTTGAGCCCGATGCCGCCCAGCCCGAAGACCACGGCCTTCGCCCCGATCTCGACCTTCGCGGTGTTGATCACGGCGCCGATGCCGGTGGTCACGCCGCAGCCGATGTAGCAGATCTTGTCGAAGGGCGCGTCCTCGCGCACCTTCGCCACCGCGATCTCGGGCAGCACCGTGTGGTTGGCGAAGGTCGAGCAGCCCATGTAGTGCAGGATCGGGTCGCCATCGAGCGTCGTGAACCGGCTCGTTCCGTCGGGCATGACGCCCTTTCCTTGAGTGGCGCGGATCGAGGTGCAGAGGTTGGTCTTCTGGCTGAGGCAGGACGGGCAGGTCCGGCACTCGGGCGTGTAGAGCGGGATGACATGGTCCCCAGGCTTCACGCTCGTGACGCCCGCGCCCACCTCGACGACGACGCCCGCGCCCTCGTGGCCCAGGATCGCGGGGAACAGCCCTTCGGGATCGGCGCCCGACAGCGTGAATTCGTCGGTATGGCAGATGCCGGTCGCCCGGATCTCGACCATCACCTCACCGGGCTTCGGCCCGGCAAGGTTCACCTCCATCACCTCCAGCGGCTTGCCCGCCTCGATCGCAACCGCAGCCCTCGTGCGCATCCGCTCTTCCCTGTGTCCCGAGTGTTGCGGCGACACTGCGGTAAAGCAGGGACCGATGCAACGAGGGATCAGGGGGCTTCCCGTGTTTCCCGGAACGGTTATGATACGCCCATGACACGCTTTCTTCTCCTTCCCCTCGCCCTTGCCACCGCCGGCTGCGCGGTCCAGGGCACCCGGCTTCCTCCGCTCGGCCTCGCGCCCGAACCCGTGGCCGAGGAGGCCGCGGCCGACACCTGCGGCGCGGCGCGCTTCGCCTATCTCGTGGGGCAACGCAACACGGTCGTCGCAGGGACGGCCCTGCCGGAGGGGACGCGCGTCATCCTCGCGGGCCAGCCCGTCACGATGGATGCCCGGCCCGAGCGGCTCAACGTCCTCATCGATGGCAACGCCGAGGTCGAAAGCGTCTACTGCGGCTGAGCGCGTGGCCCCGGCCGGCCTTGCGCCGCAGACCGGGAGGACGCCGTGACCCCCGCGCTCGCGGCCCCTCCCCCGCTTGCGGGGGAGGAGGGGAGGGGGTTTCCGACATCCCGACATCCGGAGTCGACTCGGGCGCATCCGCGCCCTAGACTGGAACACAACATGAACATTCGCCGCTGCCACGGACGATGCCCCACCGCCGGATCCTCTCGCTCTGGTTCCCGCGCCTCGCGGCCGAACGCACCCTGCGCGTCGACCGCGGCCGGCGCGAGGGACCCTTCGCCATCGTGGCCGAGCGCGGCACCATGCAGGTGCTCGTCTCGCTCTCGGCCGAGGCCGAGGCCGAGGGGCTGACGCGGGGCCAGCCCTTGCGCGACGCGCAGGCGATGTGCCCTGCCCTCCTCACGCGGCCGGCCAACCCGGTGGCCGAGGCCGCGTTCCTCTCCGCGCTGCGCCGCTGGGCGGGCAAGTTCTCACCCTGGGTGGCCGAGGAGCCTCCCGCCGGGCTCGTCGTCGACCTTACCGGCTGCGCGCATCTCTTCGGCGGAGAGGAGCCGCTCCTCGACCAGATCGCGGCCGATTGCGCCGATCTCGGCCTCACCGTCCAGTCCGGGATCGCCGACACACTGGGTGCGGCCTGGGCGCTCGCGCGCTACGCCGGCCAGCCGGTGCCGGTCGCGCGGTCGGGCGACGCGATCGACCAGGAGGCCTGGGCCACCCGCTCCCGCGCCGGCAGGCGGCGCAGCTGGGAGAAGGGCGGCGCCGCCCCGCGGGCGGAGCCTTCAGGCGCGCGGCCCGCGCGCATCGCGCCGCCCGGGCAGACGCGCACGGCGCTGGCGGGCCTGCCGGTGGCGGCGCTCCGGCTTGCGCCCGAGACGGTGGCAGACCTGACCCGCCTGGGCATCCGGCGGATCGCCGACCTGTCGGGGCAGCCGCGCGCGGGCCTCGCCCGGCGCTTCGGACGGCAGCTCGTCCAGCGGCTCGACCAGGCGATGGGGGTGGAACCCGAGCCCGTCTCGCCCGCGAGGCCCGCGCCCGGTTTCGCCGTCCGGCTCACCTTCCCCGATCCGATCGGGCTCGAGAGCGACATCGCCGCGGCGCTCGACCGGCTGCTGCCCGCGCTCGGCGACCGGCTCGCGGCCGCCGGCCACGGGGCGCGGCGCGTGCGGCTGGAATGCCATCGCACCGATCAGGCGACGGAATGGGTCGAGGTCGGGCTCGCCCGGCCGTCGTCGGACCCCGACCGGATCCGCCCGCTCCTTCTGCTCAAGGTCGGCGGGATCGACGCCGGCTTCGGCATCGACCGTCTGCGCCTCGAGGCGGTCGACACCGAGCCGGTCCACGACCGCCAGCACCGCGGCCATCTCGAGGCCGCCGCGGACGGGCAGGCGCGGGCGCTGCCCTCGGCGCCGCTCGACGATCTCCTCGGGCGAATCGGGGCGCGCATCGGGCTCGAGGCGATCACCCGGCTCCACCCGGCCGAAAGCCACATCCCCGAGAAGACCGCCAAGGTCCTCGCCGCCGCCTGGTCCGAGCCCGCCGGAACCTGGCCCGCGCCGCCCGCGCCGCGCCCGCTCCTCCTCTGGCGCCCCGAACCCGTGACGGCCGGGGATGCGCCCGACCTGCCGCTGGCCTTCCGCTGGCGGCGGCGCGACTTCCGCACGGTCGCCGCGGCGGGGCCCGAGCGGATCTCGCCGGAATGGTGGCTCGACGAGCCCGACTGGCGCTCGGGGGTGCGGGACTACTGGCGCGTGGCGACCGACACGGGCGACGCGCTCTGGCTCTACTATGCCCACGGCGGGACGATGTCGGGCGGCTGGTTCTGCCAGGGCGCCTTCCGCTAGCCGGTCACTGGTAGCTCTGCACCAGCGCCGAGGCGACGAGCGTCCAGCCGTCGGCCACGACGAAGAAGGCGAGCTTGAACGGCAGGGCCACGATCGCGGGCGGCACCATCATCATGCCCATCGACATCAGCACGGCCGCGACGACGAGGTCGATGATGAGGAACGGCAGGAAGATCAGGAAGCCCACCTGGAAGGCGCGCGAGATCTCGCTCAGAAGGAACGACGGCACGAGCGTGGCGAGCGGCAGCGGCGCGCCGGGCTCAACCGGCGCGGGCGGACGCAGGTCGGCCAGCGCGGCGTAGGTGTCGGGGTCGACGCGGCCCTCCATGAACACCCGGAACGGCTCGAGCGCGGCCAGGATCGCGCGGTCGGCCGGCAGCGCGCCTTCCAGAAGCGGCGAAAGGCCCATTTCCCACGCCTCGAGCAGCACAGGCTCCATGATGTAGAAGGTCAGGAACATGGCGAGGCTGACGATCAGCATGTTCGGCGGGGCCGACTGCAGGCCAAGCCCCATCCGCAGGATCGACAGCACGGTGACAAGGAACGGGAAGCTCGTGATCATGATCACGAGGCCCGGCAAGAGGCTGATCGCCGCCACCACCAGCACGAGCTGGAGCGCGCGGTCGGTCACCGACACGCCGTCGCCGAGCGAGATCGTGATGTCCTGGGCCCAGGCCGTTCCCGTCCAGAGCGCCGAGGCAGCCGCAGCGCCGAGCGCGAGGCGGCGCATCACGTCTCCCCGGTCCGGTGCACCACTTCCGTCAGGCGGACGGCCAGTTGTCCCGACCCCTCGCCGCCCGCCTCCTCGAGTTCGCCCCGCGCAATCAGGCGGTCGCCCACGTAGAGTTCCACCGGGTCGCTGATCCGGCGGTCGAGCGGCAGGACATCGTCGGCCGCCATCCGAAGAAGGTCCGCGACGCTCGGCCGGGCCCGCCCGACCGTCACGGTGACCTCGATCGGAACCTCGGTGAAGGGATGTCCCGCGCCCAGCCCCTGTCCCATGTCAGCCGGCATCGCGCATCTCCAGGGTCGGGCCGGCGCCACGCGACGCGAGGGCGTCGCACAGGCGGCCGGCAAGATCGCTCAGGTCGTAGGCATGTTCCGCGCGCCCGAACCTCAGATAGGCCTGGCCCTCGGCGAGCGCCGGTTCCTCGACGAGCTTCACGGGCATCGTCGTCGCCTCTCCGACAAGCCGGGCCACCACCGGCGCGTCGGCAGGCGTGACCACGATCTCGACAGGAAGCTCGAGCGCGCCCGAGGCCATCTCGAGAAGGTCGTCGACCATCATGCGCGCGACGGCCGTGCCGGCGACGCGCGGCAGGACCGCCCGGAACAGCGCGCCGAGGAAGGTCTCGGCCTCGGCCAGCATCTGCGTGCGCGCCTCGTGATAGGTGAAGCCGAGATCGGCGAGGTTGCGCGCAAGCTCGGCGCCGATGCGCTCCGTCGCCTGGCGTTCGGCCGCGACGCAGTCGTCCCAACCCGAACGGTAGCCGCTCTCGTAGGCGGCCAGCCGCTCGGCCTCGCCCGCGCCGTCCACCTCGGGAGCGGCCGGCGGCGCCGGCATGGGCGGCTCTTCCCGGGCATCGAAACTGTCGAGCAGGAAGGCGATCATGCCTTGCTCTCCCCAGCTTGCATCCAGCCCCTCAGGACCGCCGCAGCCTCGGACTGGCTGGCGCCGACCGCGCGGACCAGCCGCTGCGCCGCGTCGGGCGCTCCTGCGGGAGCGGGCAGCACGGGGAGTTCCCGCAGGGATCCGCCCGATCCGGCCGATGCCTCCGCAAGATTCGGCAGACGGCCGATGGCCGGCACCGGGCGCGCGGGCGCCGTCAGGATCGGCCGCAGCACGAACAGCCCGAGCACGAGCGCCACGAGGGCGAGGACGCCGAGCTGGATCAGGCGCATCAGGTCGAGCCCGGCGAGAAGCGCGTCGAGGACGCTGCCCGCCTCGCCGGTCAGCAGTTCCGGCGGCGAGAATGGCATCGCCTGCACCGTCACCACGTCGCCGCGCGCCTCGTTGATCCCGACGGCCGAGGCGACGAGTTCGCGCAGCGCGTCGAGTTCCTCGGGAGGCCGGGTGGCCGGTGTGCCGTCCGGGGCTTCCGTGGTCTCGTTGACGAGCACGGCCACGGTGATCCGCTGGATTCCGCCCGGGCCGCGCACGAATTCGCGGGTCGTCTCGGAGACCTCGAAATTCGACCGCTCGCGCGTTTCGGTTTCGTCCGAGGTCGATTGCGGGCCGCCCGCCCCGGCATCGCCCTCGGGCAGGTTGCTGGCGACGGTGACGGCGCCGCCGCCCTGGTCCGTGGAGGCCGTCGACCGCTCCTCGACCTCGCTCGAGATCAGGACCCGGGCGTCGGGATCGAGCGTCCGCTCGACGATCTGCTCGCGGTCGGTCACCGTTTCGACCGAAACCTCGACAACGGCGTTGCCGGGGCCGACCCGCGCCTCGAGCAGGCGTTCGGCCCGCCGCCGCAGGTCGTCCGCCCGGCGGTTCCCGCCCTGCGCGAGGTCCTCGCTCTCGCTCGAGACGACCTGCCCCGCGCGCACGTCGATCACGGTCACGTCGGCCGGAGCGAGTCCGGCGACCGCCGAGGCCACGAGGAAGCTGAAGGCCGCCGCCTGTTCCGGCGGGATGCCGCCGCCGGCGGGCAGGATGCTGACCGAGGCGCTCATCGGCCCGCCGCGCGCGAAGGGCCGGGTCTCGGAGTTCGAGATGTGCACCCGAGCCGAGCGGACGCCCGGGCTCGACATGATGGTCCGGGCGAGCTCGCCCTCCTTCGCGCGCCAGTAGGCGACGTCGAACATCTGCGAAGTGGTGCCGAAGCCCGACAGCGAATCGAGCAGTTCGTAGCCGGCGCCGCCGTTGGAAGGCTTGCCCTCGGCCGCGAGCATCATGCGCAGCGAATCGCGCATCGCGCTGTCGACGAAGATCGCGCCGCCGCGCACCTCGTAGGCCGCGCCCTGCTGTTCGAGCGACTGGATCACGTCCCCCGCCGCCGCCGGATCGAGCCCCGAGTAGAGCAGCGCCATGGTAGGCGCCGTCGCGAGGCGGAGAATCGCCGTGAAGGCGGCCACCGCGGCAATGAGCGCGAGGCCGGCGACGAGCCGCTGGCGCGGGGACATCTGCTGGACGGTGGACATCATGCTGCCGAGGGTCATCTCGAACCTTTCTCCGGGCTTCTGCCGCTGACACGAACGGGTCTGGCAGGTCGCCCTTAACATTCAGTTAGTTGGGCCCGGCCTATAAGCGCTGCAGCAAACACGGGGCGGCGGCATGAGCAGCGCGCAGGCAGACGCGGCGGCGGACGAGGAGGCGGCACCGAAGGGTGGCGGCAAGAAGGCGCTCGTCCTGTCGCTGGTACTGGCGCTGGCAGGCGGCGGCGGCGGCTACTTCGTGGCCGCCTCGGGGCTCCTGGGCGGTGGCGGCGAGGAAAAGCCGAAGGAGGAGGCGGCGCTCGAACCGGGGGTCGTGTTCGTCCCCGTCGATCCGATCGTCGTGTCCCTCGGCACGACGGGCGGGAATCGGTACCTCAGCTTTCGCGCGCAGCTCGAGGTCGAGGCGGCGACGGCGCCGGAAGTCACCGCGATGATGCCGCGCGTCATCGACGTTCTGAACGGCTACCTCCGCGCCGTGGACGTCCGGGAATTCGACAAGCCCCATGGGCTTATCCGGCTGCGCGCACAGATGCTGCGGCGCGTGCAGCTGATCATTGGCGACGGGAAGGTGAAAGACCTTCTCGTGATGGAATTCGTGCTGAACTAGGAGGCGGCCTTGGAATTGATCGCCGACATTCTTCTCGTTGCCGGCGCGCTCGGCGCCAGCCTGTACTGCGTGATCCTGTCGCGGAGACTGAAGCGTTTCGCCGATGTCGAGACCGGCGTCGGCGGCGCCATTGCAACCCTGTCGACGCAGGTCGAACAGATGACCGAGGCGTTGAGCGCGGCCCAGCTCACCGCCACGGCCTCGAGCCGGAGCCTTGATTCCCTGACCGGCCGGGCCGAGGAGGTCGCCCGCCGCCTCGAGCTTCTCGTTGCGTCAATGCACGATCTGCCCGAGGCGCCGTCCGCCGCGCCGCCCGCGCCGCCGCCGGAAAAGGCGAGCGCCGTCTTCCACACGCGCAGACCGCTTGCGGAGGCCGCGGAATGACGCGGCGCGGATTCGCCCGCGGCGCCCTCGGCGGGCCGCTCTTCGCGTTGGCCGCGCTCCTCGCGGTTTCAGCCGCTCTCCGGCTCGGCGGGGCCGTGAGCGCCGCCCTGGCCGTCGAATCGCCGCCGGAAGCAACGGTCGCGGAACCTCACGTGGATGTCGCGGCCGCGCTTGCCGCGGTGCGCGAACGACAGGCCGAACTCGACCGCCGCGAAGCCGCGGTGGACGAACGTCTGCGGGCCCTCGCCGTGGCCGAGCGCACGGTGTCCGATCAGCTTGCCGCTCTCCGCGAGGCGGAGGAAAGACTGCGTGGCCTCATGGCGACGGCCGCGGCCGAGGCGGACGGCGACCTCGCGCAGCTCACCGCGGTCTACGAGAACATGAAGCCGAAGGAAGCCGCGGCGCTGTTCGAGCGGATGTCGCCCGAGTTCGCGGCGGGCTTCCTCGGCCGGATGCGGCCCGATGTGGCCGCCGCCGTCATGTCCGGTCTGCCCCCCGACCTCGCCTATGCGATCAGCGTGCTCCTCGCCGGGCGCAACGCCGACGCGGCGGCCTTCGCATCGGGGCAGTAGCGGGCATGACCGGACAGCATCGCAGCACATTGACCGTACGGGAGGACGCATGACCACAATCGCCGGAATCGTCGTCGTCCTTGTCATGGTCTTCGGGGGCTACGCCCTCGCCGGCGGCAAGTTCGGTATCATCATCAAGGCACTGCCGTTCGAGATGATGATGATCTGCGGCGCGGCGATCGGAGCCTTCCTCATCGCCAACAGCGGCGCCGCAGCGAAGGGCGTCCTGAAGGATATCGGCGGCGTCGTGCGCGGCCCGAAGTGGAAGCCCGAGGACTACCGCAACCTGCTCTGCCTGCTCTTCGAGCTGATCCGTGTGGCGCGGCAGAACCCGATCGAGCTGGAAGAGCATATCGAGGGCCCGGAGAATTCGGCCATCTTCGCCAAGTATCCCAGAATCCTGTCCGACCACGAGGCGGTCGAGCTCATCTGCGACACGATGCGCTCGGCCACCATGAACTACGACGACCCCAACCAGGTGGAGGAGGTGCTCGACAAGCGCATGGAGACCAACCAGCACCACGCGCTCCACACGAGCCACGCGCTGCAGACCGTGGCCGACGGCCTTCCCGCGCTTGGGATTGTTGCGGCGGTGCTGGGCGTGATCAAGACCATGGCGTCGATCGACCAACCGCCCGAGGTGCTGGGCAAGCTGATCGGCGGCGCGCTGGTCGGCACCTTCCTCGGCGTGTTCCTCGCCTACGGCTTCGTCGGCCCCATGTCCACCAAGCTGAAGGCGAACGCCGAGGAGGACGCGCATTTCTACAAGCTGATCCGGGAGGTGCTCGTCGCCAACCTGCACAACCACGCGACGAACATCTGCATCGAGGTCGGCCGCCAGAACACGCCGCACCACGTGCGCCCGAGCTATTCGGACCTCGAGGAGGCGTTGCGCAACATCAAGAAGGAGGCAGCGTGACGCGCCGGCTCCTCGCGGCGCTCGCGCTGCTCCTCTGGGCGGCGCCCGCGGCGGCCGAGCAGGTCCGCGTGCGCTCGGGCGAGCATCCGGGCTTTACGAGGCTGGTCATCGAGTTCCCGGATCGGCCGGAGTGGTCCATCCGGACCTCGGAGGGTCGCGCCGAGCTCGTGCTGACCCCGGGGGAGCGGAACTTCGACCTGTCGGAGGTCTTCCTCCGGATACCAAGAGACCGCATCCGCGATGTTGTTCCGAGCGACGCGGGGCTTGTCCTGATCCTGGGCTGCGCCTGCCGCGTGACGGCCTTCGAGGCGCGACGCGCCGCGCTCGCCATCGACGTCGCGGGCATAGGGACCGCCCCCCCGCAGGGGGACGTGAGCGAGGTCGAGCAGACCTCTGCGACCGGCGATCCCGCCGGAGACACGGCGGCCGACGCGGCCGGCATCGTCGCCCGAACCACGGCGCCCGAGTTCGGCGGTCCCTCGCCGCGCCCCGATCCGCCGGCGGCCACGATCGCGCAGCCGGCCGAGGCGCCGGCCTCCCGGGGTCGCCCCCCCGCCGCCCTGCCGCCGGTGGCGCCCGAAGCGCCTCCCACGCCCGGAGCTGCGCCGGAAAGCGACACCTCGACCCTCGACCGGCTCGCCGAGGGCGTCGCCCGCGCCGCCTCGCAGGGCGTCGTCCGCCTTGCGCCGCGCCCTGAGGGCGCGGGGCCGCAGGGCACGGCAGAGCTACAGATCGGCGGCGTGCCCGACACGAACCTGCGCCTGCGCATCGCCGGCGAGGAGGACTGGACCGAGGAACCGGGCCGCGACGAACGCTGCCTCGACGACGACGCCTTCGATCTCGCGGCCTGGGCGCCCGTCGAGGCCGAGCCGACCGCGCTCATCGCCGCGGCGCGGGGCCGGCTGGCCGAGCAGGTGGACCTCGTGGACGAGGACCGGGCCGTCGATCTCGCGAGGATCTACATCGGTCTCGGCTTCGGCGCCGAGGCGCGCGCCGTCGTCGCCTCCCTCGCGCCCCGCAGCCCCGAGGCGACCGTGCTCACCGCGCTTGCGCATATTGTCGACGACGACCCGCTTCCGATCCCCGGCCTCGCGGAGCAGGAGGGCTGCCCGGGCCGCGCACAACTGTGGGTCGCGCTCGCCACGGGACGGGCCGGCGTGCCCGATGACACGCTCGTCGCGGTCGGCGAACTGCCTCTATCGCTCCGTCGCCACATCGCCGCACGGCTCATCCCCCTGTTCCTCGAGGCGGGCGATCCCGCGACGGCCGAGGCGATCCGCGCGACGGTCCGGCGGGCGGCGGGCCCGCATGGCGACGGCTTCGACCTCGCCGCCGCGCAGATCGACGCGGAAGGGCAGAACCTCTCCGGGCTGGACACGATCCGGGACATTGCAGGCGGGGCCTCGCCGGAATCGGACAAGGCGCTCGAACTCTATCTCGCGCTCGGCAACGAAAGCGGGTCGAGCGCCGAACCTCCGGTCCTTGCGCGGGCCGAAACCCGGGCCGACGACCTTCGCGGCACCGACACCGGCACCCGGATCGAGGCGGAACTGATCGTTGCCGCCACCCGGACCGGTGCCTTCGACCTTGCCGGGACGCGACTCGCCGCGGCACTCGAGGCTGGAAGCCTGCCGGAAGCCAGGCGGGACACTCTGGTGGCGGAGTATGTCGCGGCGCTCGCCGACGCCCCGTCCGACGAGGTGGTCCTCGTGAACGCCGCGGCCTTCGAAAGGGCCTTCGCCCCCCTGGCGGCTCGGGGCGACGCCGGATCTAAGCTCGCGGCGCGGCTCGCCGACCTCGGCTTCCCGCGGCTTGCGCGCGCCTATGCCGCGACCGGCGAGGCGGCGGATGTGGCGCTCGAGGCACGGCTTCTTCTGCTGGCGGGCGACGCCCGGGCCGCCCTTGCAAAGCTCGACGCCGTGGCCGAGCCGGAGGCCCGGCACCTCGAGATGCGGGCCGCGGTCCTGCTCGCGCTCGACCGTCCGGCCGAGGCGGCGGAGGTCTACGAGTTGCTCGGCGACAAGCAGGGCGCGGCACGGGCGTCGCGCACATCCCAAACGGGGTCGGCCGCGCCGGCATCCTCCGGTCCGGGCAGCGCCGACGCCACCGGCGTCGAGGATCGACCCCGCGACCCTGCCGCGCTGCCGGACCTCGTCGCGGCGAGCGAGTCCGCCAGAGCAGGTATCGAGGCGCTTCTGCGCGACCTGCCCACGCCCTGATCCCGCTTACCGAATCTCAATCCGCCCCCACTAGCAGCAGAGGGACAGAGGCAGCAGGAATTGCGGTCGTCCATCATGCAGAACGCATGCGTTACCCCAGCAGGGCCGAGATCGCCCTCAAGGCGCGGTCCCGCCCGCGGCTTGCTTCGCGTCATGATGATTGCCGCGGCACTTCTCTCCGCAACGCCGGCCAGCGCAAGTTCCTGGGCGGAACTGCCGCAACTGTGCGAGCAGGCCGCAGCGCGCGCCTCTGCGGCGAGCGGCGTGCCGCTCAGCGTCCTGCGCGCCATTTCCCTCACCGAAACCGGACGCACGCGGGAGGGCAGCTTTCGGCCCTGGCCCTGGACCGTGAACATGGAAGGCAAGGGCGCCTGGTTCGACAGCTTCGAGGAGGCCCGCGACTACGTCGCGCGGCGACACGCCGCCGGCGCCCGGAGCTACGACGTCGGCTGCTTCCAGATCAACTACCGCTGGCACGGGCAGCACTTCGCGAGCCTCGACCAGATGTTCGACCCCGACGCGAACGCCGCCTATGCGGCCCGCTTTCTTGGCGAGCTCTACGCAGAGTTCGGTGACTGGAGCCGCGCCGCCGGCGCCTATCACTCCCGGACACCCTATTTCGCGGCGAAGTACCGCCAGCGCTTCGAACGCATCCGCGGGCGCCTTGTCGCCACCGACGGCGAGGACACGCCCGTGGCCCTCGCCGCGGCTCCGGCCGATCCCGGCTCGGCGCCCGAGGCCATCGCCGCGGTCTACCCGCCGACCCGGGCCGCCGAGGTCGAGATCCGCGACAACCGCTTCCCGCTCCTGATCGACACGGGCGCGGGACGGGGGCTCGCCTCGCTCGTGCCTCTCGAGATCGTGGCCACCTCGCGCCTCATCGACGCCGACGAACCGCCGCGCCCCCTGCAATGATCCGCGCCGGGACCCTCTTCCAGCCCACCATCCTCCTCGCCATCGCCCTGATGGGGGTGATCGTGATGATGGTCCTGCCGATGCCGTCCTGGGTGCTCGACATCGGCCTTGCGGCCTCCTTCGCGATCGCGATCCTCATCTTCACGCTCACGCTCTTCATCCAGCGCCCGCTCGAGTTCTCGGCCTTTCCCACGGTCCTGCTCGCTTCGCTCATGCTGCGGCTGTCGCTGAACGTCGCCTCGACCAAACTGATCATCGGAGAGGGCCACACCGGAATCGACGCCGCAGGCGACGTCATCGCGGGCTTTGCGATGTTCATCATGGACGGCAGCATCATTCTCGGCCTCGTCGTCTTCTGCGTCCTCCTCATCGTCAACTTCGTCGTCATCACCAAGGGCGCCGCGCGCATGGCGGAGGTCGGGGCGCGGTTCGCGCTCGACGCGATGCCGGGCAAGCAACTCGCCATCGACAGCGACATGGCGGCCGGCGCGATCGACCATGCCGAAGCGAAGGCGCGGCGCGAACGCGACCAGCAGGAGACGACCTTCTACGGCTCGCTCGACGGGGCTTCCAAGTTCGTCAAGGGCGACGCCATCGCCGGGCTCCTGATCACGCTCCTCAATCTCGTGGTAGGCCTGATCATCGGCATCGCGGTTCACGGCATGCCCGCCGGCCTCGCCTTCGAGACCTATGCGATCCTCACTGTCGGCGATGGCCTTGTCTCGCAGATCCCTGCGGTCATCATTTCGATCGCCGCGGGCCTGCTTCTTGCGCGCGGTGGCGCGACCGGAACGACCGACACCGCCATCTTTTCGCAGCTCGGTCGCTATCCCGCCGCGCTCGGGACCGTCGCGCTCCTGCTTGGGCTCTTCGCGATCATGCCCGGCCTGCCCATGCTGCCGTTCCTTCTCGGCGCAGGACTGCTCGGATTCGCGGCGTGGCGGCTCAGCCGCCTGGCGGAGGCGCGCGACGAAGAGGGCGCGGCCGAGCCGCCCGTTCCCGTCCCCGCGCAGCGGTCGCTCGGCGACCTTCTGGAACTCGACGAGATCCACGTGGAGTTCGCCCCCGACCTCGTGCCGATGGTGCTGGATCCCGCCACCGGGCTGGAGGCCCGGATCGCCAACATGCGTCAGCACGTGGTCACCGTCTTCGGGCTGATCCTTCCGGAGATCCGCCTGACCGACAACGCTGCCCTGCCGCCCGGAACCTACGTCATCCGGATCCAGGGCGTCGACCAGGCGCGCGACCGGCTGATGCCCGAGCGCTACCTCGTGCTCCTGCCGCCGGACCGGCCCGCCGGCGCGGCGGGCCTTGAGGTGCGCGAACCGGTCTACGGGGCGCCGGCGGCCTGGGTCACGCCCGAGGCTGGCGACGGCCTGTCGCTCGACGGGCTGACGGTGGTGACCCCGACCGAGGTGCTCGCGACGCACCTTCTCGAGGTGCTGAAGTCGAATTTTCCCCGGCTCCTCAGCCTCAGAAGCCTCCGGCGGCTGCTCGACGAATTCGTGCGCGTCTCGGACCGGGACAGGGCCGAGGCGAACCGGCGGCTGCTGGACGAACTCGTGCCGGACCGGGTGCCGATCGACCTCCTGCTGTCGGTCCTGCGCCTGCTGCTCGAGGAGCGCGTGTCGATCCGGAACCTCCCCCTGATCCTCGAAGCCACGGCCGAAGCGCGCTTTCCCGGCGCCTCGGCCGAGGCGATCACCGAGAATGTCCGGCAGCGGCTGGGCTTCCAGCTCGTCGCGGAAATGCGCCGCGAGGACGGCACGCTGCCGCTGATCCAGCTCGCGCCGGAATGGGAGGACACCTTCCGCACGCATCAGATCGACGCGGGCGGGGGCCGCACCGACGTGGCACTTCCGCCAGAGGTCTTCAACCGGCTGGCCGGCGCGGTGGCCGAGAGGGTGGCGGAGACCGGCGCGGCCGGGATTAACCCGGCCCTCGTGACGACCGTGCAGCGCCGGCGCTTCCTGCGGACGGTCGTGGCGACGCGCGGCCTCGTCACGCCCGTCCTGTCCTACGAGGAGATCGGGCTCGACGCGCGCCCCGCGCTCGTGGGGTTCGTCGCCGCATGAACGGGCTCGCGGACCTCATGGGCCTCGGCGAGACGGCGCTCGCCGCCTGGCTTCTCGTCTTCCTCCGCGTCGGCGCGGCCATGGCGCTCCTGCCCGCGTTCGGCGAACAGGCCGTGCCCGCGCGCATCCGCCTCGGGCTCACGCTCTGCTTTGCGGCCATCGTCGCGCCGGCTGCGGGCCCCGACATCGCCACGCGCCTCGACCAGGGGCTGCGCGTCCTTCCTGCCGCGGCGGCCGAAGTCGCCGCCGGCCTCGCGCTCGGGATCGGTCTGCGGCTGATGGTCCACGCGCTCCAGATCGCGGGAACGATCGCCGGCAACATGATGTCCCTGTCCCATCTCCTCGGCGGCGCCGGCGTGGACCCGCAGCCGGCGATGGGACAGGTGCTCGTCCTCGGCGGGCTCGCGCTCGCAGCGCTGCTCGGCCTGCACGTCAAGATCGCGCTCGCCTTCCTCGGCTCCTATGCGGTGATGCCGCCGGGCCTCCTTCCCGGGGCGGGGGAGCTTGCCGGCTGGGGCACCGCGCGCATCGCCGAGGCGTTCAGCCTCGCCTTCGTGCTCGCCGCGCCCTTCACCATCGCGGCGCTTCTCAACAACGTCGCGCTTGGCGCGATCAACCGCGCGATGCCGCAGCTCATGGTCGCCTTCGTCGGCGCGCCCGCCACCGTCTGGTCCGCCCTGGCGCTCCTCGCGCTGACAGCGCCGACCATCCTGGCCATCTGGTCCGAGGCGCTCGACCGCCTCCTCGCCGCGCCGTTCGGTGTTCCCTGATGGCCGAAGACGAGCAGGACAAGTCATACGAAGCCACGGCGCGAAAGCTCGAGCGCGCGCGGGAGAAGGGCGAATTCGCCCGCTCGCGGGACACGCTCGCCGCGGCGGCCTACCTCGGCTTCCTGGCGGTGGCCCTCTTCCTAGGCGGAACCGTCCTGACGCAGTCAGGCGCGGTCCTCGCCGCGCTCCTCGCCGGGGCCGGCGAGGCGGCCGCGCGCGGCGCGGGCGTCGCGACCGTCGCCGCGGCGCTCGCCGACCTCGCCTTGCCCGTGGGCCTTCTCGTCGGACTGCCGGCGGTCTTCGTGGCCGTCCTCGTGACGGCCGAGCGCGGCTGGGTCTTCGCGCCGAACAAGATCGCGCCCCGGCTCGATCGCATCTCTCCGATCTCGAACGCCAAGCAGAAGTTCGGCCGCACCGGCCTGTTCGAGTTCGCCAAGAGCGCCGTGAAGCTTCTCATCGTCTCGGCCGTCTTCTTCCTGTTCCTGCGCAGCCGGCTGCCCGACATCCTAGCCGCCGCAGGGCTCGAGGCCCGCGGCGTCACGGCACAGATCCTCTTCCAGTCGCGCGACTTCCTGATCCTCGTCGCCGGACTCGCGGTCCTGATGGGCATGGTCGACTTCCTCTGGCAGCAGGCCGAGCATCTGCGCCAGCAGCGCATGTCGCGCAAGGAACTCACCGATGAGGCCAAGGAGAGCGAGGGCGATCCCTGGATCAAGCAGCAGCGCCGGCAGCGCGGCTACGACATCGCGACGAACCGCATGCTGCGCGACGTGCCGAAGGCGGACGTGGTGATCGTGAACCCGCTGCACTACGCGGTCGCGCTCAAGTGGGATCGCGCGGGCGGCGGCGCACCGGTTTGCGTCGCCAAGGGAACCGACGAGGTCGCGCTTCGGATCCGCACGCTCGCGATCGAGAACGGGGTGCCGATCCGTCACGATCCGCCGACGGCGCGCGCCCTGCACGCCGCCGTCCGGATCGGGGCCGAGATCGCGCCCGAACACTACCGCCCCGTCGCCGCCGCCATCCGCTTCGCCGACGCGATGCGGCGGCGCGCGAGAGATGCCCGGCGGAGATGAGCGCGGCCGAGGACATGGCGCGGCTTCTGCTCGTGGCGGAGCTGCGGTTCGAACGCTGTGGCGAGGACCTCGCGCGGATCGAGAGACAAGCCGCGACGCTGCGGGCCGAGGCCGAGACGATCCGGGCCTACCGGTCGGACCCCGAGGCGCGCCTCGCGCTGCGCGGCGCTGCGGCAGGCCATGCGGCGGATTTCGACGTCTGGCGCGACCTCAAGCTTCGCGACTATGGGACGAAACTGGCCGAGCTCGCCCTCGCCCGCGAGACGCAGCTCGCGGCGACGCGCCGCGCCTTCGGGCGGATCGAAGCCCTGCGGCGACTTGCCCTCGTGACGCGCCGCGGCTGAGGTCAGGCCTCCTGACGCACCATGTCGACGATCAGCACATCCCGCAGGATCGGTCCGAGAAGACGGTGGGCGGCTTCCCTCAGCGCCTGGCGCAGGAGCGACATGCGATCGTTCTGCGTGAAGCGGTCGTCGAACCCGCCGGCGTTTGCGTGGTCGAAGAGCACCTGCAGGAAGGCGTCGCGGAGCCGGGGTTCCAGAGAATGGACCGTCTCGCTTCCGCCCTCGGTCACCTCGAGCGTGACGCTGACGAGGACAAGGGCGCGCACGGCGCCGTTCTGGACCACGGGCACGACGAACTGGTTTCCGAGCTCGGCGAATTCAGCGGTCTGCTCTGGTTCGGGCGGCGTGAAGGGCGCGGCTTCGGTTTCTTCGGCGGCGGCGTCCTCGGCGGCGGCCTCCTCGGCTGGCTCCGCCGGCGGAGGCTTGAGGAACATGCCCGCGCCGAACCCGCCACCAAGCCCGACCGCGAGCGCGGCAACGGGCATGAGGAGACCCGCGAGCTTCATCAGAAGGGCATCACACGGTCGATGACCTGCTGGCCGTAGCGCGGCTGCTGGACATCCGAGATCAGCCCGCGACCGCCGTACGAGATCCGGGCGGAGGCGATCCTGTCGTAGGTGATCTCGTTCTGGCGCGAGATGTCGGTGGGCCGGACGAAGCCCGAGACGAGAAGTTCCCGGATCTCGTTGTTGACGCGGACCTCCTGCGAGCCGTGCACGCGGAGCACCCCGTTGGCCAGGACGTCGACCACCGTCGCCGCGACGCGCAGCGTCAGCCGCTCGTTCCGCCGCACCTGTCCGTCGCCCGAGCTTTCCGACTGGCTGGAGGTCTCGAGCGGATTGTCGAAGTCGATGTCGAGCGGAAGGATCGGCGCGATTCGCTGCGGGATGCCGAGAAGCGAGGGCAGTTGCGCGCTCTCCGACCCGCTCCGGCTGCGCGAGGTGCTGTTGGAGATCTCCGCACGGTCGTCGATCTCGATCACGACCGTGAGGATGTCGCCCGGAACCCGCGCCCGGGCGTCCCCGAGCAGGAACTGCTGGCTGCCGCCCCAGAGCGAGGCGGCGGCGCCGGGTGTGGGCATCGCCGCGGGCGTCATCGGGATCGAGCGCATCGCCTGTTCCTCGGCGGTTCCGTCGAGCGGCGTGAAGTCGGGCGTCTCCCCGATGTCGGAGAGGCCGCCGCAGGCGGCGAGAGCGAGGCTGGCGCCGATCGTCGCGGCGCGCGGTGCGATGCGGTTCATCTGAGGTCCCCGAAGGTGATTTCCCGGACACCGGACACGGTGCCGGTGACGGTCTGGCGGGAGGCGGTGTTGAGCGCCCGGACGGGCTCGCCCAGCGCGGCGTCCGCCAGGGCGCGCCCCTCGACCGTGATCGTGAGGGCGCCGCTGCGGTAGACAAGCGTGACGGGCGCATTGCGATGCACCGCCGGCGGCGGGCCGACATCCCCCGGCCCGATGGGGCGCCCGGCAACGAGGAGACGCCGGGCGACGAGGCCCTCCGCCTCGTCAAGTCGGCTGAGCCCGGCCGAGACCAGCTCGGGGTCGACGTGAAGATCGGCTGCGGCCAGAACCTCGCCCGGACGGATCGTCCGCGTCGCAACGAGGCTCTCGGCCGCGGGGGGACCTGCACCGGCCAGCAGGGCCGCGAGCGCCGCGGCGGCGAT
>DAINOF010000014.1:0-20983 GCA_036735505.1 Paracoccaceae bacterium | reverse complement strand
CTTCAGCGCCTCGAGGAAGACGAGGTATTCCCGCAGCGAGACGGGGACGCCGCCGCTGCGCAGATGGTCGAGGAAGCGGAGGAACACCGGCTCACCCCGCCGCGCCCAGAAGGATCGTGACGAACAGGGCCGCGATCCCGAAGGCGATGCCGTAGCCGGCCGCGTATTGCGCCATGTCGAGCCCGGTGCCCTCGCGTCGGCGCGCGGTCATTGCGCCAAGGAACCCGCCGCAGAGGATGGCCGCGAAGACGATCAAGACGGGGCCCCCCGGATAGGTCTCAGGCTGGCGATCTCGGAGGCACGCATGAGCACGTCCTCGTCGCGGCCGAAGCCATAGCGCGCCCAGCCGAGGCTGTCGACCCGCGCCGCCCGCGCCTCGTCGGTCCGGCCGAGAAGCGTCAGCGCCTCGGCCCGCACGAAGAGGAGCGAGGCCAGAAGCGCCGCGTTCTGGGCGCTCTCCACGACCGGGATCGCCCGGTCGACGAGGTCGAGCGCGACGTCGCCCTCGCCGGCCGACAGCGCGAAGGCGGCGAGTTGCATGGCCACATGCGCCTCGTGCAGGCGCGTCTGGGGATTGCGGGCGAAGATCTGCCGGGCCTGCAGGAAGGACGCGAGCGCGAGGTCGGGGTCGGCGCCGAGGCTGAGCCGCCCGAGCGCGTAAAGCGCAAAGCCCGTGCGGTGGTCGTTCCAGCCGCGCGCGCGGGCGATCGCCACCGCCTCGGCGGCCGCGGCCCTGCGGCGCCCGGGCGGCGTGCGGGGGCCGAGCGCGGTCTCGATGGCGTCGATCCAGGCGCGCGGCGTGGGATCGCGGGGCAGGGAGCCCACGCCCTCGCCGGCCGGATTGAGCCGGGCGAGGATCGCCGGCAGCCGCGCGGCGACCGCCTCGCGCGTCATGCCCGACCGCAGCGCGGGGTCGTAGGTCGCCCGCAGGATCAGCATGTCGAAGCCGGTGAGCACGTTGTGGAAGTTGTCGTCGTTGAAGACGCTGTCGGGCAGTTCGTAAAGGTCGTTGAGCGGGCCCAGCGCCTGCGCGAGTTCCTCGTGCAGGCAGTCGCGGACCTCTTGCGGGGCGACGTCGGAGGGAATGAAGATCGCCATCCGGTCGCGCACGGTAAGCGTGGTCCAGTCGAGCCGCGGGTTGCGCCGGTCGCCGCGGAACTGCGCCCAGGACGTGGTGCGCGGCACGACGAAGCAGGCGGCCTGCGGCACCGCGCGCTGAAGCTCGGCCCGGGTCACCGTCTCGATCGTGATCGAGGCCACCTCGGCCGCCGGCACGCGGCGGACCGCGATGCCCGCCTCGGCGCGAAGCCGTCCGAGCAGGGCGTCGAGGTCCTGCGTCAGCGTCGGCGGGGCGCCCCCCACGACACGCACCGTCACCGGGCCCTCGAAACGGGTGAAGACGGGCAGTTCGCGACCCGACTCGAGCCGGAAGGAGAGGTTCAGGAAGTCGTCGGCGATGCTGCGGTTCGACCGGGCGGGCGGTGCCGCGCGCATCGCCGGGAAGGCCTTCATCGGCGGCAGCGCGATCTCGGGGGGGGCCCGGCGCTGCGGCAGGTCGGGCGCGCGCCCGGCGCAGCCTGCCAGCGCGAGCGCGACGAGGAGGAAGGCCGCGCGCCGCATCAGAACCTCTGGTACTTGATGAAGGGCGTCAGAACGCCGATCCGGTCGTAGAGCCGCCGCGCCGTGGCGTTGAAGTCCTGCGTTGTCCAGTAGACCTGCGGACAACCGCGCGCATCGGCCGCGGCATAGACCGCCTCGATCAGCGCGCGCCCCACGCCCTGCCCGCGCACCTCGGGGTCGGCGTAGAGGTCCTGAAGGTAGCAGACGTCCTCGATCCGCCAGCCGTGCGGGTGGAAGACGTAGTGGACCAGCCCCACGGGACGCCCGCCCACCTCGGCGATCAGGCCCGAGAAGTCGCGCGGGTCGTCGCCGAGGAGCCGCGCGAAGTGGGTGGCGTAGACCTTTTCGGGCAGGCGCGTCTCGTAGAAGTCGAGATACGCCGTCCAGAGCCGCCGCCATTGGGCTTCGTCGGACCGCGCGAGGGGGCGGACGGTCACGCTCATGGCAGGAGCACCGACAGCGACACGAGCGAGATCACGGTCGAGATCAGGATGGTCTTGGCGATGGTCACGGTCCTGATTCCGAACTGGGTGGCGATAACATAGGGCAGGGCGCCGCAGGGGCCGGCTGCAACCAGCAGTGTAATCTCCCGCGAGGTCGCGTCCATCCCCCCGTCGATCCCTCGAAGCCCGACCCCGACGACGAGCGGCATTGCGGCAAGCTTGGCGGCCGCGACGCACCAGCAGGGGATGCGGATCGGGAAGATCGGCGAGGCGGCAAGCGTGATCCCGAGCGAGAACAGGACGATGGGCGCCGCCGCGGCCGAGGTGAAGGTGAGGAAGGTCCAGACGCCCGGCGGCGTGAGCGGCCCCAGCACGCCCAGGAGCAGGCCGAGCGGCGGGGCATAGACGAAGGGATTGCGCGCAAGCATGGCGAAGGTGCGGCCGATGCCCCGGCTCGTCGAGGTGAGAATCTCGGCAAGAAGGGCGGTGCCGCAGAAGATCACCGCGATGTCGAACAGCAGGATGCCCGCCATCCCCTCGGCGGCTGCCGGCCCGTAGAACCGTTCCGAGATCGGCAGGACGAAGAAGATGTGGTTGGCGAAGACCGCCGTCATGCCCAGAAGCAGCGCCTCGCCCGGCTCGCGCCGGAAGCCGAGCCGCATGAGCAGGAAGACCGACAGGTAGACGGCCGCCTGCGCACCCACATAGACCGCGACGGGCGGCCAGTCGATCGCCGCGGGCTCGGCCCGGCCGATGACGCTGATCCCGAGCGCGGGCGCGGCGATGTAGAAGACGAAGCGGTTGATCGCGGCCGCGTGGCCCGTGTCCATGAAGCCCAGCTTCTGGAACAGGTAGCCCGCGGCGAGGACCGCGAAGATCGGGAGGACGGGATCGCCGAGGGTGGCGAGCACCTCAGCGTTGCCTGCGGGCCAGGAAAGCGAGACGTTCGAAGAGCTGCACGTCCTGCTCGTTCTTCAGGAGCGCGCCGTGGAGCCTGGGGAGCGCCGAGGCCGCGTCGCGGCGCAGGTCCTCGGCCGTCAGGTCCTCGGCGAGCAGCAGCTTGAGCCAGTCGAGCACCTCGGAGGTCGAGGGCTTCTTCCGAAGTCCCGCCGTCTCGCGGATCTCGAAGAACCGGGTGAGCGCGGCGGTCAGGAGCTGGGGCTTGATGCCGGGGTGGTGCATCTCGACGATGCGGGCGAGCGTCTCGGCATCGGGGAAGCGGATGTAGTGGAAGAAGCAGCGGCGCAGGAAGGCGTCGGGCAGCTCCTTTTCGTTGTTCGAGGTGATGATGACGACGGGGCGGTGCCGGGCGCGGATCGTCTCGCCGGTCTCGTAGACGTGGAACTCCATCCGGTCGAGTTCCTGCAACAGGTCGTTCGGGAACTCGATGTCGGCCTTGTCGACCTCGTCGATCAGAAGGACGACCTTGGCCTCGGCCTCGAAGGCCTGCCAGAGCTTGCCCTTGCGGATGTAGTTGCCCACGTCGTGGACGCGGTCGTCGCCCAGCTGGCTGTCGCGCAGGCGGCTTACCGCGTCGTATTCGTAGAGCCCCTGGCTCGCCTTCGTGGTCGACTTGACGTGCCATTCGATCAGCGGAAGGCCGAGCGCCTCGGCCACCTGCCGGGCGAGCTCGGTCTTGCCGGTGCCCGGCTCGCCCTTGACGAGAAGCGGCCGCTCGAGCGTGACGGCGGCGTTCACCGCGACGGCGAGGTCGTCGGTCGCGACATAGCGCGCGGTTCCGGAAAATCTCATGGAAATCAAGGCCCTGATTGCGGCTGTCTCACCCACGATAGACGCTGCGGGGGAATGCTACAAGAAGCGGCGGATCGGCTAGTGACATCGAACCGGGCTTGGAGTAAGACCCGCCGCAAGGAGGCGCCGGATGACGCATCACCGTCCGACCACGACGACCTCAGAAAGCAAGGGAACTGGTATGAAGGCCGAGGTTTTCCTTCCCGAGGACTACACTCCCGCAGAAGACGAACCCTTCATGAACGAGCGCCAGCTCGAGTGGTTTCGCCGCGAATTGATCCGCCAGAAGAACGAACTCCTCAACGAAAGCCGCTCGACAATCGTCGGGCTCCAGGACGGCACCCGCAACATCCCCGACATCGCCGACCGCGCCTCGGAGGAAACCGACCGGGCGCTGGAACTCCGCATCCGCGACCGGCAGCGCAAGCTCGTGGCCAAGATCGACTCGGCGCTGCGGCGGATCGAGGAGGGGGAATTCGGCTACTGCCGCGAGACCGGCGAGCCGATCTCGCTCAAGCGCCTCGTCGCGCGCCCCACGACCACGCTGAGCCTCGAGGCGCAGGAGCGCCACGAGCGGCGCGAGCGGGTCCATCGCGACGAATGAGATCTCCAGGGAGGAGGGAGGGCGCCGGGGCCGCGAGGCTCCGGCGTTCTCTTTCTTGGTGAGGCCATGAGCCTTTCCGGTCGTCCCGTTACTGTCGTCGGCGGCGGCGTCGCGGGGCTCGCGATCGCCCGCGCCATGGCTCTGCGAGACGCCGAGGTCGCGCTGCACGAACAGGCGCCCGAGATCGGAGAGGTCGGCGCGGGTCTCCAGATCAGCCCGAACGGGCTCAGGGTGGTCGACGCGCTGGGGCTCGGGGACGCCCTGCGCGCCGTGGCGGTGCGGGCCGCCGCGATCCGGCTGCGGGACTGGCGTGGCGCCGAGGTTCTGCGGCTCGACCTCGCCCGGCACGCGCCGGAGGCGGAGTACCTGTTCGTCCACCGCGCGCGGCTCGTCGAGGTGCTGGAGCAGGGCGCACGGGCGGCGGGCGTCGCGATCCGCACCGGCGCGCGGCTCGGGCCGCCCTGGCCCGAGGGGCTCACGGTCGGCGCCGACGGGCTGCATTCGGCGGTGCGTGCCGCGCTCGGCCACCCGGAACAGCCGTTCTTCACCGGCCAGGTGGCGTGGCGCGCGCTTGTTTCCGACCCCGAGGCCGCGCCCGAGGTGCAGGTGTTCATGGGGCCGGGCCGGCATCTTGTCACCTATCCTCTGGCATGGGGCCTGAGGAACATCGTCGCGGTCGAGGAGCGCGCGGAGTGGGCGGCCGAGGGCTGGCACCACGAGGACGATCCCGACACCCTTCGCAGCGCCTTCGCGGGTTTCGCGCCCGAGGTGGGCCGCTGGCTTGACGGAATAGAACAAACTCACATCTGGGGGTTGTTCCGCCACCCGGTCGCCCGCCGCTGGCAGGACGGGCAGCGCGTGATCCTCGGCGACGCCGCGCATCCGACGCTGCCGTTCCTCGCGCAAGGTGCGAACATGGCGCTCGAGGACGCGTGGATCCTCGCCGACCGACTGGAAAGGCTCCCGCAGGCCGAGGCGCTCGCCGCCTATCAGGCCGCGCGGCGCGACCGCGTCGCCCGGATCGTCGCGGCGGCCGAGGCGAATGCGCGCAACTACCACCTGCGCGCACCCGTGGTCCGCAGGCTCGCCCATGCCGCGCTGCGCCTCGGCGGGGCCATCGCGCCCGGCGCCGCGCTGCGCCGGTTCGACTGGATATACCGCTACGACGCGACCCGTGCCTGACCGGCTGCGGCATATTTCCCGACTGAAGTTGTCGGAAAGGTCTTGACGGGCGCGCGCGTTTCTCTGAGTACTTTGCTCGGAATTGCAACCGAGCATCAGGGAGACCCGACATGCTTTCCATCCGCGCACGACTTCTCGCCGGCATCGCGCTCGCCGCGACCGCCGCGACCTCTGTCCCGGCTTTCGCCGAGGGCGAGCTGAACCTCTATTCCTCGCGCCACTACGACACCGACGAGCGGCTCTATTCCGATTTCGAGGAGCTGACCGGCATCACGATCAACCGGATCGAGGGCAACGCCGACGAACTCATCGCGCGCATGGAAGCCGAGGGCGCCAACAGCCCGGCCGACGTGTTCCTCACCGTGGACACGGTCCGTCTCGCCCGCGCGGCCGACCTCGGTCTTCTCCAGCCGGTCGAAAGCGCGGTGCTCGAGACCCGCGTGCCCTCTTATCTGCAGGATGACGAGAACCGCTGGTTCGCCTTCTCGCAGCGCGCCCGGATCCTGTTCTACGACAAGACCAGCATCGAGAACCCGCCGCAGACCTATCAGGACCTGGCCAAGCCGGAATACGCGGGCGAGGTCTGCATCCGGTCCGCCACCAACGTCTACACCCAGAACATCACCGCGGCGCTGATCGCGCACCTGGGCAAGGAGGCGGTGCAGGACTGGGCGACGGCGGTCGTCGGCAACTTCGCGCGCGCGCCGCAGGGCGGCGACACCGACCAGCTGCGCGGCATCGCGTCGGGCGAATGCGGCGTCGCGATGTCGAACACCTACTACTACGCCAGGATCGTGCGCGAGGGGGACGACCAGATCACGCCCGAGCAGCTTGAGAACATCGGCTGGGTGTTCCCCAACCAGAACGACATCGGCGCGCACATGAACATCTCGGGCGGTGGCGTTGCGGCCAATGCGCCGAACAGGGAAAACGCCGTCCGCTTCCTCGAGTACCTGACCTCGCAGCAGGCGCAGGAGTACTTCTCGGCCGGCAACGACGAGTATCCGGCGGTCCCCGGCGTCGGGCTTTCGCCTTCGGTGGCGAGCCTCGGCATCTTCCGGCCCGACACGATCGAGCTGTCCGAGATCGCCGCGAACGTCGATGCGGCGGTCGAGGTGCTGGGATCGGCCGGCTGGGAGTAATCGGCTCCACGTCCACGACCCTGAACGGCGCGGGCTCGTCCCGCGCCGCTTTCGTTCCGGGGTCAGGGATCGCCCAGCCGATAGGCCACGACCTGATCCGCGACGCCGGGGGTGAGAATCGAGTTTCCGCCCACCGCGAAGACCGCGTAGTCGACGCCCTCGTGCGTGAAGACGGCCGGATTCGCGACGGACGGCGCGGCGACCAGATCGGACCACAGCTCTTCCCCCGTCGCGGCGTCGAGCACACGAACCCGCGTGTCCATCGAAGCTCCGATGAAGACGACACCGCCTGCCGTCACCACCGGGCCGCCGAGCGTGGGCGACCCCCAGTCGCGGAAGCCGTAGAACCCCCAGTATTGCGCCATGCCGAACGGGACCTCGTAGAGCCGCTCGCCGGTCCGCAGGTCGTAGGCCGAGAAGGTGCCGAAGGGCGGCTCCCAGCAGGGCAGGCCGGCCCAGTTCCGCCATTCGGTCAGCTCGATGCCGTAGGGCGCGCCCTCTTGCGGGTAGAAGCCCTCCTCGTTGCCGCTTTCGCCCGCCGTCGCCTCGTAGACCTCGCGCGGGATCAGGCGGATCACCTGCACGACGCGCATCGAGTTGACGTAGAGCGTGTCGGTCCGGTCGTCGACGGCGGCCGCGCCCCAGTTGTTCGATCCCGCCGTACCCGGGTAGAGGAAGGTGCCCTGTTCGGAGGGCGGCGTGAAGATGCCCTCGAAGAGGTACTGCTCGCGCTCGCGGCTGCACTGGCCGCCGCTCGTGACGTCTGCCAGCCACCAGGTGTCGGGCAGGGTGAAGGGGTCGTTCGTGGGCTCGGGCACCATCGCCACCGGCTGCGTCGGCGCGGTGACCTCGCCTTCGGCGGTGCTTTCGGGCACCGGGCGGTCCTCGACCGGGAACAGCGGCTCGCCCGTGCGGCGGTCGAGCACGAAGAGGAAGCCCTGCTTCGTGACCTGCACGAGCGCCGGCACCGTCTCGCCGTCCCGCTCGATGTCGACGAGCTGCGCCGCGGCGGTGGTGTCGTAGTCCCAGATGTCGTGGCGGACGTGCTGGAAGCTCCAGACGATCTCGCCCGTCCCGATGTCGATGGCGGCGACCGAGGTCGCGAGCGGAATGGGCTCGGTCCGGTTGCCGCCCCAGTAGTTGGGCGAGGGCGAGGACACCGGCGCGTAGACGAGGCCGAGGTCGGGATCGACGCTCATCGCCGTCCAGATGTTGGCCGTGCCGGTGCGGTCGATGCTTTCTTCGGGGATGAAGCCGGTGTCCCACAGAAGCTCGCCCGTCCGCGCGTCGATGGCGAGGAGGTTGCCGGGCGGCGCGACGGAATACTCCCAGTCCGCCCCCGCCCAGCCGAGGAGAAGCGTGTCGCCCACCACCGTCGGCGGCTGGAGGAGCGAGAAGGGGAAGACGTCGTTGACCTCGTTCCACTGGTTCACGTTGAGGACGCCGCCCTCGGCGAAGTCGGCGCAGCGCTCGCCCGTGTCGGCATCGACGGCGTGCAGCTCGGCGTCCATCGTCCCGAGGAAGACGCGGCGCGCGCAGGGGCCGTTGCCGCCGCCGTCCCAGTAGGCGACGCCGCGGTTCTTGAGCGCGGGCTGCGTCAGAGTCTCGAGCCGCGAGCGGCTGTCGTAGCTCCGCCGCTCGGTGCCGGTCGCGGGGTCGAGCGCCACGATGCGGTAGAACGGCGTGCCGAGGTACAGCGTGCCGTTGGCATAGACGGGCGTCGCCGACCAGACCGTCGCCGGCACCTCGCCCGAGCCGTCCGAGACGTCGCCCGTGCGGAATTCCCAGGCGCGCACGATGCGGTCGGCGGTCTCGGGCGTGAAGCTCTCGGCGGCCGAGAACTTGCGCGAGCCGAGGTCGCCGTGAAAGCCCGTCCATTCGGTCTGCTGGGCCGCGGCGGAAACGGGCAGGGCGGCGGCAAGCGCCGTGAGGAGGAGACGGGTCATGCGGGGCTCCCTGTGCGGTGGGGCGCGAGGGCCACGAGGAGACCGGCGAAACTCAGCAGCATCGCGATGGCGAAGACGTTCTGCATCAGCATCCAGGCGGCGAAGGCCGTCAGGAGCGCGCCGACGGCGAGAAGGATGTGAAGCGTCCGCCGCAGCCCGGGCCCGAGGGGCACAAGCATGCCGAGAAGCCCGCCCGCCGCCACGGCGAGCGCGCCCGCGAAGGCGAGAAGCGCGCCCGAGGTGCCGTCGACGCCGGTCTCGGTGCCGAAATACGCGTTGCCGCCGAGGCCCGCGCCGACCAGCGCGGGGACGACGACGAAGACGAGGGAAGGACGGGTGCTGGGCATGGGTGGATGTCGCTCACGTTGGGTCAGTGTGCGGGCCAACGCGGCACGCGGCCCTTGGGTTCAACTGCGCGCCTGCCGGCAGCTTCCGAAGGTGACCTTGCGGAAACGGCAATTTTCTTTCGCTGCGGGAGTTGAGGGTTGCCATTTCTGACCCAAGCCTTGTAGGGAAGACAGGCCCGGCCCCGGCCACCCCGGCGGCTGGCTAAAAAAGATCATGATCCGTGGGAGGATTACCATGAAGAACCGTCGCCTTCTGTCGACTGTCGCCGCCTTCGGCGCTGCGGCAGCGATCGCCGTGCCGACCGTGGCCGCCGCGCAGGAGCGCGTCCGCTGGCAGGTGCCCATGTCCTTCGCCTCGACGCTGACCGCGCTCGGCGATGCGATGCCCTGGGTGGCCGACCAGCTTCGCGCCGCCTCGGGTGGGAACATCGACCTCCAGATCGCCGAGCCGGGCGCGGTCATTCCCGCGCTTTCGATCTTCGAGAACGTGTCGGACGGAAACATCGACGCCGGCTACAGCTGGATGGGCTACGAATGGGGCACCGTGCCCGCGGCCGCGCTCTTCGGCGCCACGCCCTTCGGGCTCGAGTCGGTCGAGTTCGTCGCCTGGATGACGCATCACGGCGGGCAGGAACTCCTCGAGGAGACGTTCCACCCCCTCAACGTCCACCCGATCCTCTGCGGCACGATCAGCCCCGAGACCGCCGGCTGGTTCCGCCAGGAGATGAACACGCCCGCGGACATGCAGGGCCTGCGGTTTCGCGCGGCCGGCGTCGGCGGCGAGATCTTCGGCGAGTTCGGCATGTCGGTCACGCTGCTGCCCGGCGGCGAACTCTACCAGGCGCTCGAGACCGGGACGCTCGACGGCACAGAGTTCTCGCTGCCCACGGTGGACGACCAGCTCGGCTTCTACCAGGTGGCCGACTACCTCTACCTGCCCGGCTGGCACCAGCCCTCGACCAACCAGTACCTCTACATCAACCTCGATGTCTGGAACGGGCTGAGCGAGCAGACCCAGGCGATGTTCAACATGGCCTGCATGGCCGCGAACGCCTACGCCATCTCGCGCGCCGAGGCGCTTCAGGGTGCCGTCATCACCAGCTTTGAAGAGCGCGGCACCAACGTCCGCACCTACACGGACGAGCAGATCAAGGCGTTCTACGAGGCGACGCAGACCGTCATGGCGCGCAACTCGGAGCGCGACGAGATGTTCGGCAGGGTCTATGCCTCCATGATGGAGTTCCAGGCCGAGCTGCGTCCGTGGAAGGAGCAGGGCTATCTGCCGCGCGACTGGCAGAGCCGCATCGAAGAGTGACGTCAGAACACCGGGCGGCGGCGAGCTGCTGCCCGGACGGTCAGGCAGCACCCTGGTGCTGCCTGTTCGCATGAGCGGCCACGCGCCCCGTGCGCGGTACGGCCCAGACACAATGGGGATCGGGCGCCGATGGAGCCACCGAAGCGACATATTGAACTCGATCTCGAAACGGTCGACGAGAAGTCGTCGCGCGCCCATGCGCTCGATTTCCCGCGCACCGCGATCTCGGACGGGATCGAGGCCGGGATCGAGTTCATCGGCGGCATCCTGAACTGGATCTGGATCGTCCTCGTCCTGATCATCGTGGTGAACGTGGTCGGGCGCTACGCCCTCGGCGTGAACTACATCTGGGTCGAGGAGGTGCAGTGGCACATGTACGCCGTGGGCTTCATGCTGGGCATCGGCTATGCGGTCAAGCATGACGGCCATGTGCGGGTCGACGTGCTGGCCATGACCCTGAGCGCGCGCACGCGCGCCTGGATCGAGCTGATCGGCATCCTGTTCCTGATCGCGCCGGTCGTCTTCGTGATCCTGACCTACGCCATTCCGTTCGTGGAAACGTCCTGGGAGCGCGGCGAACAGTCGGCCGCCCCGGGCGGGCTGACCAACCGCTGGGCAATCAAGGCGGTCATCGTCATCGCCTTCGTCTTTCTCGGTCTCGCGGCGCTGGCGCGGCTCCTGCGGATCTGCGCCTATCTTTTCGGGTTCCCGAGGCCGCGCGCCGCGGCCTGAGCCCCCCGACCATCCCGATACGCCCCGCCGGCACACGAGGAGACGGCACCGCCATGCTGGAGACCAACGAAATCCTGGTGATCGCGCTGCTGGTCAGCTTCATCGCGCTGATCTTCACGGGCTTTCCCGTCGCCTGGGCGCTGGCCGGAATTTCGGTCCTGTTCAGCTTCCTCGCGATCTGGGGCTACGAGACCCTGGGCTGGGACACCTATTTCCTCACCGACATGCGGATCTTCGGGGTGATGGTCCAGCGGATCTGGGGCCAGATGTCGAACTGGATCCTCGTGGCCTTGCCCATGTTCATCTTCATGGGGCTGATGCTGGAACGCTCTGGCGTGACCGAGAAGCTGATGGAGAACTTCATCCAGCTGTTCGGGCGATTCCGCGGCGGGCTCGCGCTGGGGGTGGTGCTGATCGGCATCCTGCTGGCGGCCTCGACGGGGATCGTCGGCGCCTCGGTCGTGCTGCTGGCGATGCTGTCGATGCCGATCATGCTCCAGCAGGGCTACAACAAGGGCTTCGCCTCGGGCGTCGTGGCCTCGGCCGGGACGCTCGGCATCCTGATCCCGCCGTCGATCATGCTCATCATCATGGCCGACCAGATGTCGGTCTCGGTGGGCAACCTGTTCATGGGCGCGCTGCTGCCGGGGCTGCTGCTGGGCGTCCTCTACATCGTGTTCATCGTCGTGGCCGCGGCGCTGTTCCGCAACCTCGCCCCGGCGCCCACAGACCTGCCGCCCGTCACAGGGCGGCTGATCGTGAACACGCTGATCGTGGTCCTGCCGCCGCTCGCGCTGATCTTCGCGGTGCTGGGCTCGATCTTCATGGGGTTCGCGACGCCGACCGAGGCCTCGGGCGTCGGCGCCTTCGGCGCGACGGTCCTCGCCGCGCTCAACGGGCGGCTCACCTGGGCCGTGCTGAAGGACGTGGGGCTGAAGACCACGATCACCACCGCCTTCATCTTCGGCATCTTCCTTGGTGCCACGCTGTTCGCTGTCGTCATGCGCCAGCTCGGCGGCGACGCGTTCATCAGCGAGGGGCTCAAGGCGCTGCCCTTCGGACCCGGCGGCATCGTGCTGGCCATCCTCGGCATCGCCTTCCTTGCCGGGTTCTTCCTCGACTGGCTCGAGATCTCGCTCATCATGCTGCCGCTGGTCTCGCCGGTGGTCGTGGCGCTGGGGTTCGACGAGATCTGGTTCATCGTGCTCTTCGCGGTCACGCTGCAGACCAGCTTCCTGACGCCGCCGGTGGGCTTTTCGCTCTTCTACCTGAAGGGCGTGGCGCCGCCCGAGGTGGCCATCACCGACATCTACAAGGGCATCATTCCCTTTGTGATCCTGCAGCTCCTCGCGGTGATGCTGGTCTTCTTCTTCCCGCAACTCGTCCTGTGGCTGCCCGCGCTCATGCTCTAGGCGGGCGGGCGGCCGCCGCCTGTCTGGCGGCCGGTCTCGCGCTGGCCGGGCCGGCGGCGGGGGGCGAGCGGGAGGTCCTGGGCTTCGGCTATGCAATCGCCAACGACTCGATCGGCCAGCTCCGCGACCGCTGGCAGTCGAGCTATGTCTCGGGTGCCGTGTTCTTCGGCCCCGCCGGTGCCGACCCCCTGGCGCTGCCGCCCGGCCGGCTTCTCGAGCTTCGCCTCTCGCACCGGCTCGTCACGCCCGAGCGGCTCGACGCGCCGGCGCCGGACGACCGGCCCTTCGGCGCGGCCCTCGCGGTCGAGATCCTGACCCATGGCCGTCTCGGCGGGGTCGAGACGCGCCTTGGCGCCGGGCTCGCCGTGACGGGGCCGCAGACGCGGTCGTTCCAGGTCCAGCGCTGGCTGCACGAACAGTTGGGCTATCCGCTGCCCCGGACCGAGGGCCGCGAGATCGCGGACGCGGTCCACCCGGTCCTAAGCGCCGAGGTCGGGCGCAGCTTCGGCACCGCCCCGCAGGTGCGGCCCTTTGTGGAGGCCGAGGCGGGGCTCGAGACGCTTCTGCGCGCGGGCGTCGACCTGACCTGGGGGCAGCTCGGCACAGGCCGCCTGCGCCTGCGCGACCCGGTGACGGGCCAGCGCGTCCCTGCGCTCTGGGGCCCGCCGGAGGCGGGGCTGTCGGTCACGCTCGGCGCCGATGCCGCGGCGGTGGCAGACAGCGCCTTCCTGCCCGATCCCGGTCCCGCGCCCGAGCCGCGGATGCGCCTGCGGGCTGGGCTCGCCTGGCAGGGCGCGGGCTGGTCCGTCTTCTACGGCGCGACCTGGCTCTCGCCCGAGTTCGCGGGCCAGCGGGAGGGGCAGGTGGTGGGGGTGGTCCAGATCGGCAGGCGGTTCTAGCCCCGGCGCGGACTGCGGCCGCTGCCCATGAGGCGTGACGCGACTTTTCGGTTGCAATCCTGGGTTGAGTATGGTAACGAGATGGTCGTTCCTCGTACGTACGGTCGAGCGCCGAAGCCGCGAGCCGCCCCATGCCCAGACAGCGCACCACCAACGCGCCGCGCCACCTGCGCGAGCCGCTTCTCACCGATGCCCCGGTCATGATGCACGCCCTCGACGCCGAGGGGCGGGTGACCGAGGTCAGCCGGTCCTGGACCGACTTCACCGGATACGCCCGCGACGACCTCATCGGGCGCGACTGGCGCGACCTCCTCACCGAGACGGCGCGCTCGGTCGTGTGCGAGACCGTCGAGCCGACGCTCCACGCCACCGGCGAAAGCCGCGGTGCCGAGATCGAGGTCGTCGCGAAGTCGGGCGACGTCCTGCCGGTGGTGCATGCCGCGCGCCTCGTCCGCGACCGGAGGGGCAGGGTGCTGCGCTCTTACGGGGTCTTCGCCTGCAAAGGCGCGGCGGTCGAGGCGCGCCGCAGGTTCGGCGAGATCGCGCGCGAGGCCGAGGAGGCGAGCCGCGCGAAGTCGCGCTTTCTCGCCGCCATGAGCCACGAGATCCGCACGCCGCTCAACGCCATCATGGGCTTTGCGCAGCTTCTCGAACTCTCCGCGCTCGACGACAAGCGGCGGAGCCACGTCAAGGCGATCATCGGCGCCGGCGGCGCGCTGATGAACCTTCTGACCGACCTTCTCGACCTCAGTCTTGTCGAGGAAGGCAAGATGCGGATCGAGCCGCGCGCCTTCGACCTCATCGAGCTTCTCGACCAGGTCGCCGACTGGTGGCATTCGAGCACCAAGCAGAAGGGCGTCCGGATGATCGTCTCGGTCGACCGGGGGCTGCCGCGGCAGATCATCGCCGATCCCGTCCGGCTCCAGCAGGTGCTGAACAACTTCCTCGGCAACGCGGTCAAGTTCACCTCGCAAGGCACGATCACGCTGCGCGCGTCCGAAGTCCGGCGAGAGGGCGGCGTGAGCCGGTTGAGGTTCGAGGTCGAGGACACCGGGCCCGGCATCACCCCTGACCAGCAGGCCAAGCTGTTCCGCCCCTTCGTGCAGATCGAGTCGGACTTTGGCAAGGACCGGGGCGGCTGGGGTCTGGGCCTGTCGATCTGCGCCAACATCGCGCGGCGCGTGGGCGGCGAGATCGGGGTGCACAGCATCCCGGGGGAAGGGTCGATCTTCTTCTTCGAGCTGGACGCGCCGGTGAGCGAGGCCGCGCTGCCCAAGCGCAACGCGCCGAGCATGCCCCTGTCCCGGCCGGCGAACGGCCCGCCGCTGCGCATCCTTCTCGCCGAGGACAACAAGCCGAACCAGGACCTGATGCGCCTGCTTCTCAACGATTTGGGCCACGAGGTGGTGGCGGTCGACGACGGCTTTGCCGCGGTGGCGGCCACGCTTCGGGACCGCTTCGACCTCGTCGTGATGGACGTCATGATGCCGGGGCTCGACGGCTTTGCCGCGGCCGAGCAGATCCGCAGCGCCGAGAACCCGCTGCACGACGTGCCGATCATCGCCTGTTCCGCCCATGTGGCCGACGAGGCCCGGCGGCGCTATCTCGCGGCGGGCATGAACGCCTTCCTGCCCAAGCCCGTCGACCGCGACGAGTTGCGCAAGGTGATCGGCCGGATGACCGACCGCTTCCCGGCGGCGCCCGAAAGCTGAGCGTCCCGGAGCGCGCGCGACGCCTCCGCGCCGTCAGCCGCGCGACCGGGGCCTGACGGAGTCCGTCGCCGCCCCGCTGCACAGATCTTGCGCATTCCTCCGCTCAACCGCGCGGAGGCCCCGCCTCGGGGACCGCTTCCGCATTGACTTCGGGCCAGTACCAATCCCCACTTGGTCCCGAACCAATCCAAACTTGAGTCGCGATCCGGAGACAGCTTTGCACGAGGACCAGGGGCAATTCGAAGAGTCCGCGCGCATCCTCACCGCCGTCCGTGCGATGATCGAGACCAACCGGCTTCCCTCGGACGGCCGGCTTCCCACCGAACGGGAACTCGCCGCCGAGCTCGGCTCGGGGCGGCGGTCGGTCCGGCGCGCGCTCGACATCCTCGAGCGCGAGGGGCTGATCTGGCGGCGGCAGGGCAAGGGCACCTTCGCAGGCCAGCCCCCCGATCCGACCGAGGAACTCGTCTCGCGCATCGCGCCCGAGGCCGATCCGCTTTCCGTCATGGAGGCGCGGCTCTGCATCGAGCCCGGGCTCGCAGACCTCTGCGCGCGCCGGGCCACGGCCGAGGACGTGGCGCGCCTGCGCCAGTTGGCCCAGCGCGTGGCCTTCCCGTCGGACGCCAACTCGGCCGAGCTGTGGGACGGCGCCCTGCACCGGCTGATCGCGCGCGTCGCCGGCAACCGCATCATGCTGACGGCCTTCACCCTGATCGACGAGGTGCGGCTCGGCGCCGAGTGGCAGGCCAAGCGCCACCGCGCGCGGACGCCCGAGACCATGGCGCTCTACGACGCCCAGCACCGGCGGATCGTCGACGCGATCGAGGCCCGCAGCGGCGAGCGCGCGGCCGCGGCGATGCGCGAGCACCTGACCTCGCTGGCCGAGAACCTTCGGAAGTCGCTTCAAGAGCCGGGGCGATGAACGCTGCGCCGATCCTCGAGGTCACCGACCTCTCGATCCGGATGGATGGCGCGCCCCAACCGATCGTCGACGGCGTCTCCTTCGCGCTCGGCGCGGGCGAGACGCTGTGCATCGTGGGCGAATCGGGCTGCGGCAAGAGCCTGACGGCGCTTGCGCTCATGGGGCTTCTGACCTCTCCGCCGCTGCACCTCGCGGGCGGGCGGGCGGCGTTGCTGGGGGCGGACCTGTTCACGCTGCCGCCCGCCCTGCTGCGTGCGCGGCGGGGCGACCGGATCGCGATGATCTTCCAGGAGCCGATGACCTCGCTCAACCCCGCGCTCCGCATCGGCGAGCAGATCGCCGAGGCCGTGCGCGAACACCGCGAGGTCACGGCCGAGGCCGCCCGCGCCCGCGCGCTCGAGATGCTGCGGCGCGTCCGCATCCCGGCGCCCGAGCGGCGGCTCGACGAGTTTCCGCACCAGCTTTCGGGCGGCATGCGGCAGCGGGCGATGATCGCCATGGCGCTGGCCAACGACCCCGCGCTTCTCATCGCCGACGAACCCACCACCGCGCTCGACGTCACGATCCAGGCGCAGGTGCTCGACCTCATGCGGGTACTGTCGGCCGAGACGGGCGCGGCGCTGATCCTGATCACCCACGATCTGGGCGTCGTGGCCGAGATGGCCGACCGGGTGGCGGTGATGTATGCTGGCCGCGTCGTCGAGAGCGGGTCGGTCGCCCAGATCTTCGACGATCCGCAGCATCCCTACACGCTCGGGCTGATGAGCTCGCTGCCCTCGCTCGGCGGCCGCGACGAGCGGCTCGTCACCATTCCGGGCGCGGTGCCGTCCGCCCTCGACATGCCCGCGGGCTGCCGCTTTGCCGCGCGCTGCCCCTTCGCGGGCCCCGACTGCGCCGCGCGTCGGATGTCACGAAGATCCGTGATCGACTTGGTCGCGATTGTGCCGCCCAGGACCACGAGCACGACGCCAATGATGCCGAAGACGCACGTCAACAGATTCGAAAGCCGCATCAGACCTATTCCCGAATCGAATACACCGACTCTCGTTAGACCAGCTCGCCTTAATTTCTGATTATTTCGGAACCGTTCGGGGCGCCGGCGTGCTCGCATTGCCCATTTCGCTTCTGGCGCCGGCGCGCGAGGCAACGTTCGTCTTGAGCTTGGCGCCGGCGGCAAGGCCCGGTCCGCGTGGCAGTAGACGAACACCGTCCGGGCCAGCGGAAGCCCGTGGCGGTCCGTCTTTTCCACAAGCTCGACCCGGTTCGCGAGGCGCGGCAGCATCTCGCCCGCCATCTTGAGGCCGACCATTCGGTTGTAGTCCGCCATGCACCACCGCAGGCTCTTCCCGAACGCGCCGCTGTTCCGGACGATGGACGACGCGAAGCCGGTGGGCAGGGGGCCCTGGCTCCTGAAGTCGTATTTCCGCGGCCCCGTCCCCGCGACCGAACGGGCCCGCATGGTGATCTACAAGGCGATGTGCGACCTGCTCTGGACGCTCTGGGGCCTCATCCAGCGTGCCAACGGCAATTCGCCCGAGGACTTCAAGTCCTGTGCCGAAGGCCGCTTCGCCCGCTGCAAGGCGCTGATGGCGACGCCGGACTTCGCACGCCAGCTCGCGGTTCTCTCCCGGTAGGCCGCTTGTCAGGACGGCGCGGAAGGCGGCGCGCCGAAGGAAAGGGCCGCACGCGGCCGAGAGGACGGGTCCCGCCGCCTGACGGGGCGGCGCGAGACGTAGCCTAGGCCGACGAGCGCCCCTGCGAGAAGCATGGCCGCCGGCGGCAGCGGCACCACCGAAAGCGGCGGCTCGGGGTCCGGCGGCAAGACGACCGGCTCGGGCTGCAGCGTGAAACCGAGTCTGTTGACCCTGAACCCGCCGCCGACCGCCCGCAGGATCAGCGAACTGATCAGCGTGTCCGTGGCAAGAAAATCGTCGGCGGTGAACGTTTGAAGCCTGTCCTGCAAGACGTTGGCGATGAGCGCGCCCTCGGGCGAAAAGACCTCCACGAACCGCGATCCGACGCCCCCGCCGGCAGGTCCGCTGGCGAGGTTGACGCCGACGGTGACGCCGGTCACCGGCCTCGTGAAGTCGAAGCGGAGGAATTCGGGGGGGTCGATGACCCCCTCTTCCCCGTCCGGCTGCGAACGGAGCCCCCCGTCAATGGAGAGGCCCCCATTCGCCGTCACCACCAGTCGCTGGGGGATAAAGCCGGTCGGTCTGGTGCCGAAGGCGGACACCGTGACGAGCCCGCCGCCGAATGTGATCGGGACAGGATCGAAGGTAATCGTCTGGAAGGGCACATTCTGAAGGAGATCGACCGAGCGGCCGAGGTCGAGCGAGACGGTCGCCGCTGAGGCGGCGAACGGCGCAAGGGCGAGGGAAGCGGCGGCAAGAAGCTGTCTGATCGGCATTGGCCATCTCCAGGGCTGTCGGCACCGAAGGCTTCCGGCGCGAGGGTGATCCGGTCCGCGCCGGGCGTCGCCCTGGGTCCGCCGGGCGGGCGAGGAGTTTTCGCTTGAACCGGCGATGCGATCGGTGACGAATGCGGGCGGCACGGGTCTCTCCGGGGCGGGCGCGGTCCGGACGGGAACCGCTCTCATGCCGTGAGGAAACGCGATTGCGGCGCTTGGGCCGAGCCTCAAAATTCGTGCCCCCCCCCTGACATTTCCGATGGCCCCCGGCGCCCGAGATCCCGGACCGGGAGGCGCGCATCGCATGACGGGGGCGACCATCCTCGAGGCCCGGGCGCTCGAACGCCGCTTCGTGACGAAGCGGCCGCTCTGGGGCGCGCCCACGGTCGTGCGCGCGGTGGACGGCGTCGACCTGGCCATCCGCGAGGGCGAGACCTTCGCGATCGTGGGGGAATCGGGCTGCGGGAAGTCGACGCTCGCCCGGCTTCTCGTGCGCCTCATCGAGCCGTCCGGCGGCCAGGTGCGCTACGCCGGCCGCGACATCGGGACCCTCGGCGAGACCGAGCTGCGGGCGCTCCGCCGCGAGCTGCAGTTCATCTTCCAGGATCCGTTCTCGTCGCTCAACCCGCGCATGACCGTGGGCGCGCTGGTCGAGGAGCCGCTGCGCACCCACATCATCGGTACGGCACCCGAGCGGCGCGCGGCGGTGGCGCGGCTTCTGGCCAAGGTCGGGCTGCGCCCCGAGCATGCCGACCGCTATCCGCATGAATTCTCGGGCGGCCAGCGGCAGCGCATCGGCATCGCCCGCGCGCTCGCCTCGGGGCCGCGCGTGCTGATCGGCGACGAGCCGGTCAGCGCGCTCGACGTGTCGATCCAGGCGCAGGTGGTCAACCTGCTCGAGGACCTCAAGGAGGAATTCGGGCTCACGCTCGTCATCATCGCCCACGACCTTGCCGTGATCCGGCACATGGCCGACCGCGTGGCGGTGATGTACCTGGGCGAGATCGTCGAGACGGCCGAGACCGAGGCGCTGTTCGCCCGGCCGCGGCATCCCTACACAGAGGCCCTTCTCGCCGCGATCCCGGTTCCCGTGGCCGGCGCGCCCAAGGCCCGCGTGGCGGTCGAGGGCGACCCGCCGAACCCCATCGCCCCGCCGCCCGGCTGCCGCTTCCACACCCGCTGCCCCCATGCCGAGGCGCGCTGCCGCACGGAACGCCCCGCCCTGCGCGACATGGGCGAGGGCCGCCGCGCCGCCTGCCATTTCGCGGAAACGCTCGACCTGCCGGGGGTGCGCGCGGATGCCGGGCAGCGATCCGAGGCCGCGCGCCGCCGGTTCGAGCGCTACGCGGCCGCCCGCGCCGCGATGTCGAGACAGGAAGAGATGTCCAGCAAAGAGGAGTGATGACAATGCGCTTGGGACGAACATTCAGCCTCGCCGCGGCCCTGGCCCTGACGACGGGACTTGTCGAGGCGCAGGACCTTCGGATCGGCCTTCAGGAAGACCCCGACGTGCTCGACCCCGACCAGTCGCGCACCTTCGTGGGCCGGATCGTCTATGCCGCGCTTTGCGACAAGCTCGTCGACATCAGCCCCGACCTCGAGATCATCCCGATGCTCGCGACGGGCTGGGAATGGGACGAGGCGGGAACCGCCCTGACGATGACGCTGCGCGAGGGCGTCACCTTCCACGACGGCGAGCCCTTCGACGCCGAGGCCGTGGCCGCGAACCTCGACCGCACGAAGAACCTCGAGGAAAGCCGCCGCAAGTCCGAGGTCGCCTCGATCGAGAGCTGGGAGGTGGTCGACGAGATGACCATCCGCATCGCCCTGTCGGCTCCCGACGCGACGCTGCTGTCGCAGCTTGCCGACCGGGCGGGCATGATGATCTCGCCCAAGGCGGCGGCCGAGGCGGGGGCCGACTTCGGCCTGAACCCGGTGTGCTCGGGTCCCTTCACCTTCCGGCAGCGGGTCGAGCAGGACCGCATCGTGCTCGCCCGTTTCGCGGACTACTGGAACGCGGACGCGATCAACTTCGAGACGGTGACCTTCCTGCCGATCCCCGACACGACGGTGCGGCTCGCCAACCTGCGCGCGGGCGATCTCGACATGCTCGAGCGGCTTGCGGCCACCGACGTGGGCTCGGTCCAGGCCGACGCCGGGCTGAAGATGGAGCAGGCGACCTCGCTCGGCTACCAGGGCATGACGATCAACGTCGGCAACGGCGAGCGGGCGATGAACCCGCTGGGCCAGAGCAAGCTCGTCCGGCAGGCGCTGTCGCTGTCCATCGACCGCAACGCGCTGAACCAGGTGGTGTTCGAGGGCGCCTTCGCCCCCGGCAACCAGCCCTTCGCGCCGACCTCGCCCTGGTACAACGCCGACTTCCCGCTGCCCGAGCGCGACATCGAGGCGGCGAAGGCGCTGATGGCCGAGGCAGGCTTCGCCGACGGTATCACCCTCGAGGTGCAGGTCGCCAACAACCCGGTCGAGACCCAGGTCATGCAGGTGATCCAGGCGATGGCCGCCGAGGCGGGCATCACCATCGAAC
>DAINOF010000013.1:0-21115 GCA_036735505.1 Paracoccaceae bacterium | reverse complement strand
AACATCATGCTCCGCTCGGCCGTGGTGGCGGACCTGCGGCGGCGCATGTGGGCGCAGGGGTTCACCGAGTTCCAGACGCCGATCATCACCGCCTCCTCGCCCGAAGGCGCGCGCGACTTCCTCGTGCCCTCGCGGCTCCATCCGGGCAAGTTCTACGCGCTGCCGCAGGCGCCGCAGCAGTTCAAGCAGCTGATCATGGTGGCGGGCTTCGACCGCTACTTCCAGATCGCCCCCTGCTTCCGCGACGAGGACCCGCGGGCGGACCGCTCGCCCACGGACTTCTACCAGCTTGACCTCGAGATGAGCTTTGTCACGCAGGACGACGTCTTCGCGGCGATCCAGCCGGTGATCCAGGGCACGTTCGAAGCCTTCGGGGGCGGGCGGCGGGTGGACGCCGAGTGGCCGAAGATCAGCCACGCCGATGCGGCGCTCTGGTACGGGACCGACAAGCCGGACCTGAGGAACCCCATCAGGATGGAGCGCGTGAGCGAACACTTCCGCGGCTCGGGCTTCGCCGTCTTCGCGAAACTCCTCGAACAGGAGGGGACCGAGGTTCGCGCGATCCCGGCGCCGAAGGGCGGCAGCCGCGCCTTCTGCGACCGGATGAACGCCTGGGCGCAGAAGGAGGGGCTGCCGGGAATGGGCTACATCTTCTGGCGGGAGGGGGATCAGGGGCTCGAGCCTGCGGGGCCGGTCGCAAAGAACATCGGCCCCGATCGTACGGAAGCCATCCGCGACCAGCTGGGCCTCGGCTCGGGCGATGCCGCCTTTTTCCTCGCCGGCAAGCCCGCCACCTTCGAGGCCGTGGCGGGGCGCGCGCGGACGGTCATCGGCAAGGAACTGGGCCTGACGGATGAGGATCGTTTCGCCTTCGCCTGGATCGTCGACTTCCCGATGTACGAAAAGGACCCCGAGACGGGGAAGATCGACTTCTCGCACAACCCCTTCTCGATGCCGCAGGGGGGCCTCGAGGCGCTGGAGGGCGATCCGCTCGAGGTCAAGGGCTTTCAGTACGACCTTGCCTGCAACGGCTACGAGCTGATCTCGGGCGCGATCCGCAACCACAAGCTCGAGATCATGTACAAGGCCTTCGAACTGGCGGGATACGGCCGGGACGAGGTTGAGCGCCGCTTCGGCGGCATGGTCAACGCCTTCCGCTACGGCGCGCCGCCGCATGGGGGCTGCGCGCTCGGGATCGACCGGACGGTGATGCTTCTGGCCGACGAGGCCAACATCCGGGAGGTCATCATGTTCCCGATGAACCAGCGCGCCGAGGACCTGATGATGGGCGCGCCCTCGGAACCCACACCGCAGCAGCTCATGGAGTTGGGACTCAGGGTCGTCCCGAAGGACTGACGTCACGCGGCCGCCGCGTCTCTGCTACACCTTTCCCCGAAAGCGGGAAGGATATTTCCGTCACCCTCAGGTCCTCGACAACGGCATGGGCAAGGACGCGTTCGAACGCCAGGACCTGTTCCACGACATGACGTCGAACCTCCATGGCGACGTGTCCTTCGCGCAGCGCGTCCTCGACCACGCGCTCTTCGATAGTGCGCAGGAAGGGGGCGAGAACCACCGCTGGACCGTGCGCTTCTCCGACCCCTGGGACCCGTTCCGCGCCCGAGATCCTGCTCGACCACATCGTCTTCACCCACCCAAGGGTGACCGGCCCCAAGGCCCTGACGGCCACGGGCCTGCGGGTCATGCCGGGGGCGGGCCGGGTCGAGCAGGTGATCCACAGCGCGGTCGACGCGGTCTTCGACCGCGAGGAGGACTTCACCTACGACCACCGCTCCGTCACGGTGGACGTGGTCCCGGCCACCGATCCGGTCGGCTGAGTCCCGGCGCGCGCTCTTGCCCCCCGGCCCCCGCGCGTCGTAGACCGGCGACCGGCAAGGGGGCGAGGGACATGAACAGGTTCGGTGCACGCGTCGACGACTGGACCCCGCCGCCGCGCCCCGGCCCGGACGGGTTTCTCGGGCGCTGGGCCGAGCTCGAGCGGCTGAACGCGGCCAAGCACGCCGAGCCTCTCTTCGCGGCGATACGAGCCTCGGACGCGATCTGGGACTACCTGCCCTACGGTCCGTTCGACGAGGGCGCCGCCTACCTCGCCTGGGTCGAGGCGATGGCCGGCCGGGAGGATCCGCTCTTCTACGCGATCCGCGACCGGGTGACCGGAGAGTGGGGCGGCGTCGCCTCCTACCTCAGGATCGCGCCCGAGGCCGGGTCGATCGAGGTGGGCCACATCTGCCTCGCGCCGCGCCTCCAGCGGACCCGCGCGGCGACCGAGGCGATGTTCCACCTGATGCACTGGGCCTTCGAGGCGGGCTACCGCCGCTACGAATGGAAGTGCAACGCGCTGAACCGCGCCTCGCGCCGGGCGGCCGAGCGGCTCGGCTTCAGCTACGAGGGCGTCTTCCGGCAGGCGGCGGTCGTGAAGGGCCGCAGCCGCGACACCGCGTGGTTCGCCTGCATCGACGCCGAGTGGCCGGCCCTGCGGGCGGCCTACGAGACCTGGCTCCAGCCCGCGAACTTCGACGCCCTGGGGCGGCAGCAGCGGTCGCTCGCCGACCTCACGCGGCCGATCCTCGCCGCGCGCGATCCCGCGTCCTAGACGACTCCGCTGCGCGCGAGCCGGGCGTCGAGAAGATGCGCGAGCCGCTCGATCGCCGCCGGCACGCCGCTCCCCTGCGAGCGGCTGTCGCGAAGCGCCGCGGCCGCGCGGCCAAGCGCCTCGTCCTTCGCGCTCGACGCGATGCCGCCCAGGAACTGCGCCGTGTAGTCGAGTGCGGCGGGGTCCGGCGCGGCAGCCAGAAGCTCGGCCGCATGGGCCAGATCGTCCCTGAGCGCGATCGGGGCGGGCCGGACCGCGCTGTCGGCCACCGCGCGGGGCCCGGGCGGACGCGCCTCGGGCGGCAGATGCGCGAGCACCGCGGCCTGGAAGGCGGCGAGCGAGGCGAGCGGCTTCGGCAGAAAATCGTCCGCTCCGGCCGACAGCGCCTCGTCCCGGCGCCCGTCGTCGCCCGAGGTCGCAAGAAGGACCTGCACCCGGGGCTGGGCGCGGGCAAGATCGCGCAAGAGGGTCGTGCCGGACCCGTCGGGAAGCCCGAGGTCGACCACGACCACCGAGGGACGATAGACCGCGAGGTGACGCGCGGCCGACTGCAGGCTGTCGGCTCGTCGGATGCGCGCGCCCGAATGCAGGCACAGAAGCCGCAGCGCCTCGCAGGCGAAGCGGCTGTCCTCCACCACGAGCACGGTCTGCCCGAGAAGCGGGCGGTCGGGCGTCGGGCGGCGGTTCCAGATCAGGTCGGCGATGGGTTCGGGCATGGCAGCTCCCCCGGAATCGAACGGATCGAGTAAGGGGTCGTATTGGCTAACGCCGGGTTAAGTTAAGGGGCGCGGCCTTGCGTCGCTTGCGGGGAAGCGACGGGATGCGCATAACGCGAGCGCAACAGGAAAGGACGCCCATGATCGGCCGACTGAATCACGTGGCGATCGCCGTGCCCGACCTCGAGGCGGCGTCGGCCCAGTACCGCGACACGCTCGGCGCGCGGGTGGGCGCACCGCAGGACGAACCCGCGCACGGCGTGACGGTGGTCTTCATCGAGCTGCCGAACACCAAGATCGAGCTTCTGCACCCGCTCGGAGAGACCTCGCCGATCCGGGGCTTTCTCGAGAAGAACCCCTCGGGCGGCATCCACCACGTCTGCTACGAGGTCGAGGACATCCTCGCCGCCCGCGACCGCCTGCGCGCGGCGGGCGCCCGCGTCCTCGGCGACGGCGAGCCGAAGATCGGCGCCCATGGCAAGCCCGTGCTGTTCCTGCATCCCAAGGACTTCACCGGCACGCTCGTCGAACTGGAGCAGGTCTGATGGCGATGGGCCCCGTCTCGGCGATCGTCCTCTATCTCGTGATCTGGTTCATGGTGCTCTTCGTCGTCCTGCCGCTCCGGCTCGAGACGCAAGGCGAGCGCGGCGAGGTCGAGCCCGGCACCTCGGAGAGCGCGCCCGCGAACCTCGACATGTGGAAGAAGGCGCGCCTCGTCACCTGGGTGTCGGCCATCATCTGGGCGGCGATCGCCGCCGTGATCTTCTCGGGCGCCATCTCGGTCCGCGACCTCGACTGGTTCGGCCGGATGAACTGACCCTCCCGCTTCATCTTGGCACAAGTACTCCCGGGGGTGCGGGGGTGGAACCCCCGCAGGCCCTACGCCCGCCGACCTTCGAGCCGGTGGAAGAGATGCGTGAAGGCCGCGGCGCCGATCACGGGGACAAGAAGGTTGACGACCGGCACGGCGAGCGGCAGCGCCATCACCGCGCCCGCGAGCCAGATCGTGCCCGCGCTCCGCTTGCGCGCCGCGCGCGCGCCGTCGCGCCCGAGCCGGCGCATGGCGACAAGCTGGAAGTACTCCCGCCCGAGGAGATAGCCGTTCAGCGCCACGAAGATCACGGGCGCCAGCGGCGCGAAAAGAAGGTAGGGCACCAGCGCGGCGAGGTTCGCCGCCACGATCACTCCCAGAAATCCCGCACTGTCGCGGAGCGCGGTGCCGAAAGGAACCTTTGGCGCCGGGCCGAGGTCAGGGTAGTGCCGGGCCTCGACGGCATCCGTCACGTCCTCGAGGAAAAGGCCCGTGAAGGCCGAGGCGACGGGCACCATCAGGAAGACCGACAGCACCAGCATGAGCGGCACGACCGCCCAGGAGAGCGCGTCGTCGACCCAGGCGATCTCGCCGATCCAGGGCAGCGCGAAGGTTTCGGGCACGACCCAGGCCACGATCCAGACGAAAGCCACGGTCGCCGCGAAGAGCAGCGCGAGCGTCAGGCCGACGCCCAGAAGCAGGACCCGCCGGAACCTCGGGTCGCCGAGCTGGCCTATCGCGCGGGCGACCGCCTCGGCGATCATGCCTCGATCCAGGTGGCGACGCGCGCGAGGTCGGGGCGGGGGCGGTCGGGAGGAACGGCCGTCTCGGTGCCGACATGGATCACGCCCGCCACGAATTCGTCCGGCGCGAGGCCAAGCTCGTTCGTCGCGAAATGCCGGTCGTGGACGGCCCAGCCGGTCAGCCAGTTGGCGCCCCAGCCTGCCGCGAGCGCGGCATTCAGAAGCGCGAGGCAGACCGCGCCGGCCGAGAGAGTCTGCTCGATCGCCGGGATCTTCTCGGACGCCTTCGGCGAGGCCACGACCACCACGGCAAGATGCGCCTCGGCGAACTGTGCGGCCATCTTCGCCACGGCCTCCTCGGGCTGGCCGAGCCGCGCGCCCGTCGCGGGCACGGCCCCGGCGAGCCGCTGAAGCGCGGGGCGCGTCAGGACGAGGAAGCGCCAGGGCTCGAGCTTGCCGTGATCGGGCGTCCGCGCGGCGGCGGTCAACAGCGTCTCGACCTCGGCCCGGTCCGGGACCGGTGCGGTCAGCGTCTTGGCGGGCCGCGAGCGGCGGGTCAGCAGGAAGTCGAGGGCGGCGGGATTGGGCGTGGGCATGACGGTCTCCGGTGGTTCGACCTCATTTCGGACTTCGGGAGCGGATGGTCAATGGCGCAGGCCGCGCGCGGCGCCTAGCCGGCCAGCAGGAGGAGAGGCAGGAGCCCCAGGAGGGCGAGCGCCATGCCCCCGCCGCCTCCGCCACCTTCGTCATCGCCATCGTCGATCGAGTCGATGTCGTCCGTGCCGTCCTCGGTGAAGTCGCCCAGCGTCCGCCCTTCGGTCGGGTCGGCGGGCGGGACGGGATCGAGGACGACAACGTCGCCGTCGGACCAGCCGGCGATCTCGGCCAGTCCGGCGTCGGTCTTCGCGAAGGCAAGCCGGACGACCTCGAAGGGCGCGCGCAGTCCCACCGTCACGCCGCCGTCGACCTGTCGCGCGTCGACCGGCGCCCGGACGGCTTCCGCCCAGGTCTGGGCCTCGGGCGTCTCGTCCACGAGAGGGTTGTCGGGGATGCCGAAGACCTCCATCCAGTCCGGCCGCACGCTGGCGGTCAGGCCATCGGCGAAGACCGCGCGGTAGGTGGTGCCGAGACCCGCGATGTCGAGCGTGACCTCCCCCGGCGGGCGCTGTCCCGCGGCGAGGAAGACGACGAGCTTGTCGTCGTTCTCGAACCCCCATGCGGTGACGGGGTTGTTCTTGTCGTAGGGCTCTTCGGAACCCAGAGGCGTCGTGCCGCCCACGCTTTCGTACAGCATCTCCACGAGGCCACCGCCCGCGAACAGGTAGTCCTCGCCGTCCACGCGGTAGGACAGACGGCCGGGATGGACGACGTCGACGCCGAAGACCGCCCCTGCCTTCGCGTCGAGCTCTGCGTGCACCGAGAAGAGCTCGAGAAGGACGGTCGCATGTTCGAGACCGAAGGCGCCTTCGGCCAGGCGGTCCTGCCAGAAGGCTTCGAAATCGGCGTTCGTGCGGGCCTCGAGGTCGGCATCGGCGGCCGTCACCGCGTTTCCCGCGGCGTTCTCGGCCGCGACCCAGTCGTCGCGGACCTCTGCCCGCGTCCATTGCCCGATGTTGAAGGCGGACAGGAAGAAGTCGGTGCCGTCGCCCCCCGCGGCGAGGCTGGCCTCGTCCCAGGCGGCGAGCGCGCGGATCGTTTCCTCCTGCAGGAGATCGGCGTTGTCCGGCTGGTACTTGAAGTCGTGGTGGACGAGATAGTCGATGGTCGCGAAGGCGTCGTCGGTCATGGCCGAGCGGACGAGCTCGTCCTCGGCGTCGAACCGGCCGATCTGCACGGCGACCCCGAGATCGGCGCCGATGACGTTGACCGACGGGTCGTCGAGCGCGGCGCCGATCCTGTCGATCATGAGCGCCGCGATGCGCCCGTAGTCTGCCGCGGCGTCGGGACCCGGGAAATGGGCGTAGAACTCGGAGCCGATCTCGAAGATCAATTCCTTCGGAAGCGGCCCGTAGCCGCCGCCGAGGAGCGTCCCGAGAAAGGCATCGAGTTCGCTGACCAGCACATCCTCGCGGCCGAGGTAGCGGACGGTGGGAAGTACCACGGCGAGCGCCGCGTCGGCCTCGGCCGCGATCTGCATCATCTCGGCGAGGCCGGGCTTTCCCGTCCAGTCGGCATAGAGGCCGTCGTGCTCGAGCCCGTAGCGGTCGCTGCGCACCTCGGAAAGCGCGCCCCCCGGCCAGGCGATGAGGCCCAGGTTCATGTCCGGGGTCTGGGCGAGAAACCGGGCTTCGCTGTCGAAGCTGACGTAGCGCGCGCCGAAGACGGTGTCGCGGAGGGGCGACACGCCGGGCACATAATTTGACGGTCCGGTTGCGAGGGTGAGGTCGGCCATGCGGCAGCCTCACCCGGAAGTCGCAACTTTTTGGTTAACGAGTTGCTATCAGATCTCCTAAAGGATGAACGGCGAGGTTCCGCGTCGGAACGCCCGATGCAGTGCCTGCGACGTCAGACCGAGGTGGCCATTTCCTCGATCTGCGCCGAGACGAAGGCGTCGAAGGCGGCCGAGGGCTGGCGCAGCGCGATGGTTTCGCCCAGCGGGTCGGGGGCGGTGACCCGGCTGCCCGCCAGTTCCTCGATCACGGCATGGCCGCAAAAGGGGACGTGGACCTCGGAATAGCCGCCCTCGTGGACGAGGACGAGCCGGCCGCCACAGATGTCGGCGGCCGCGTCCATCGTGGCCCGGGTCATCTGCCGGAACGTCTCGGCCGAGGCGAGCATCCGCCCGAGCGGGTCGAGCGCCGAGGCGTCGAAGCCGCAGGCCACGACGATGGCGTCGGGGCGGAAGGCGCGGATGGCGGGCAGCGCGAGACGCTCCATCGCCTCGAGATAGCCGCGGTGACCGGTGCCCGGGGGCAGGGGGATGTTGAGGTTGAGGCCCGTGCCCGCGCCCGTGCCGCGGTCGGCGAAGGCGCCCGTGTCCATCGGATAGTTGCGGTCCTGGTGGAGCGAGATCGTCAGGACATCCCCGCGCTCGTAGAAGATCGCCTCGGTCCCGTTGCCGTGGTGGACGTCCCAGTCGAGCACTGCGATGCGCCCCGCGCGGCCGGCGGCGAGGGCAGCCTCGACGGCGACGGCGATGTTGGCCAGCAGGCAGAAGCCGTTCGGGAAGTCGGGCAGGCAGTGATGCCCCGGCGGCCGCGAGAGCGCATAGGCGTTGGCGTGGCGCCCCTCGAGGACCGACATTAGCGCGGACTTGGCGAGCCCCGCGGACAGCGCGGCGATCTCGTAGCCGCCCCGCCCGAAGGGCGTGCGACGGCCGAGCTCGCCCCCGCCCGCATCGGAAAGCCGCTTGAAGTCGCTCAGATAGGAGGCGGGATGGACACGTCGCAGATCCTCCTCCGTCGCTTCGGACGCGGACCGCAGGTCGAGCTCGCCCATGAGCCCGGTCACCTGGAGAAGGTTCACGAGCCGCCGCTTGGTCTCGGGGCTTTCGGGCAGCCCGCCCGCCACCTGCGGCTGGACAAGCCCGCCCACTGGGACAGTCAGGGCATACATGCCGCCCGCATGCCAGAGCGTGCGTTCGTCGTGGAAGAAGCCGGTGCGCATGGTGCCTCGCAGGATCGGTCTGCATCCGACCATACGGGGTGTGGGCGGGGCGTCCAGCCCCGGCTGCCTGCCGCGCCCCGTCGCCGCCCGGGCCGCTTTTCCCTTGTGATTTCCCGCCCGCGCGCTTTCCTGGACCGATGACGAAGCTGATCCTCATGCACAGAACGGACTCGATCTACGAGGACGTGCCCGAAAGCCATTACGACTTCCCGAGGACCTACCTGAAGGCGATCAGCGAGGCGGTCGGGGACTGGGTCATCTACTACGAGCCGGTCAAGGCGGGACCGCGCGGCTACTTCGCGGTCGCCAAGCTGTCGGAGGTGATCCCGAAGCCGGGGGCGGAGGGGCGATACCTCGCCCGTGTCGAGCCCGGGACCTTCCTCGAGTTCGATCGCTGGGTACCACGGCTTGAAGGCGGGCGTCCGCTCGAGACCGCGCTGAAGGAGACGGACGGGACGCCGAAGAAGGGCGGCGCGGTGCAACTTGCCGTGCGACGCGTTCCGGAGGCCGACTTCGCGCGGATCGTGACGCGCGGCCTTCCGCAGGACCTCGAGGAGATCGAGGCGCGGCGGTATGACCAAGCGCGGCGCGAAATGGACGCAGAGGCGGCTGTCTTCGAGCGCCCGGTGCTCGAGCGGCTCACGCGGCGCGCCTACCGGGACGTGGCCTTCCGCCGGAAGGTGCGGGCGGCCTACGACACTCGTTGCGCGATGTCGGGCCTGCGGCTCAGGAACGGGGGCGGGCGGCCCGAAGTCCAGGCCGCGCATATCCGGCCCGTCGACCGGCACGGCAGCGACTCGGTCCGCAACGGCCTCGCGCTGACGGGAACGCTGCACTGGATGTTCGACCGGGGGCTTGTCGGCGTGGCGGACGACGGGTCGATCCTCGTCTCCCGGAACAAGGTCCCGCGCGAGGTCGTGGACCGCCTTCTGCTCCCCGACGGCAAGCTGCTGCCGCCCGCCGACCCCCGCGACCGGCCGCATCCCCACAATCTCGCCTGGCACCGCGAGAACGTCTTCGGCCAGTCGCTTGCCGAGGGGCCCGCGCCGTGGGACTGACGGGAGGCTACTCGCCCTCCGGCTCCGCCCGAAGCTGGTAGACGCCTTCCGGCAGGTCGAGCGCGGCCATGAGGTCGCGCAGCTGCGCCTCGGAGAAGGTGATCTTCTGCACCGTCTCGGTCCGCGGGTCGAGCTGTTCCAGCGTCACGACGTCCTCGAACGCCGTCACGGTGATGTCTTCCTGCCGGTGCTGCGCCGGGTCGTCCACGATGGTGATGACGGTGGCGTCGAAGTCGTGCTCGATGGTGAACATGGGCCGAGTGTGAGGGCAGGGGCGACCGGCTGCAAGGGGCGGTGCGTGCCGGACAGCGACCGCGGGAAGGCGATCTGCGCGCGACATGGCGGAACGGCCCGCTTCCTTGCGGGGTTGACGTCCGAAGCGAGAGGAAAGGACGGCGCATGGACCCCGCAACGCGGATCGCCCTGAGAAGCGGAAACCGGATGCCGGTCATCGGCCTCGGAACCTGGAAGCTCACCCGGGACACGGCCGAGACGGTCGCGGGCGCACTCGAGTGCGGCTACCGCATGATCGACACCGCGGTCGACTACGGCAGCCAGGCCGGCATCGGCGCGGCGCTGCGCGAGGGCCAGGTCGCCCGCGAGGACCTCTTCGTCGTCACCAAGATCGAGGAGACCGATGCGCCCCTTCACGGCGTGGTGCGGGACCTGAGCGAGATGGGCCTGCCCTATGCCGATCTCACTCTGATCCACCGCCCGCCCGAGGACGGCGTGGGCGAGCAGCTCTGGGACGGGCTGATCCGGGCGCGGGCTGATCCGGGCGCGGGCCGAGGGGCTCGTCCGCGACATCGGCGTCAGCAACTATTCGGCCGAGCAGGTCGACCGCCTGTCGGAGGCGACGGGCGAGGTCCCGGCGGTCAACCAGGTCGAGTGGACGCCCTTCGGCCATGACGACGCGCTTCTCGACCACCATGTGCGCAACGGCATCCTGCTGATGGCCTACAGCCCGCTGACGCGGGGTGAGCGGCTCGAGGACATGACGCTGAGCGAAATCGCACGGCGGCACGGGAAGACCCCCGCGCAGGTCCTGATCCGCTGGAACCTGCAGAAGGGCACGGTGCCGATCCCCAAGGCCAACCGGTCGGACCACTGCCGCGAGAACATCGACGTCTTCAACTTCGCGCTCGAGGCCGGCGAGATGGCGCGGCTCGACGGGCTGAACGCCCGCTGGTCGGCCCTCGGCGCGCTGCCCTACGTCGCGGGCTGACGCCTTGCCATCGCCCGGCGCATCGCCTTTATCCTCTCCCCGGTGGGCGCCGCGACCGCGGCCCCTGGACCGAGGGAGTACCTGATGCGCGCTGCCCTGGCCGCCTTGTGTCTTGCCCTTGCGGGCTGCACCGTCGCCGTCGCGCCGCCACCGGCTCCGTCCGCGCCGGTAGTCCTGCCGGCGCCGGTGCCGAACCGGATCACGCCCGAGAACGCGGCGCGGAACTTCGTCGCGGTCGCGGCCCGCGTCGAGCCGGTCGCCGAACAGGTCTGCCGCGAGCGCCTTCCGCGCGGCAACTGCGACTTCCTGATCGTCGTGGACGACCGCCCGGGGTCGCCGCCCAACGCCTTCCAGACGCTCGACCGCAGCGGCCGGCCGATCCTCGGGATCACGCTCGCGCTGATCGCGGACGCGCGCAACCAGGACGAGATCGCCTTCGTGCTGGGCCACGAGGCGGCGCACCACATCGCGGGGCACATCCCGCTCACCCAGGCGTCGGCCTCGCAGGGCGCGCTTCTCGGCGGGGTCGTGGCGGCGCTCAGTGGGCTCGACCCGCAGGGCGTCGATACCTTCCAGCGGCTCGGCGCCACCGTCGGCGCCCGGCGCTATTCGAAGGAGTTCGAGCTCGAGGCCGACCGGCTCGGCACGGTGATCGCGGTGCGCGCGGGCTACGATCCCGTCCAGGGTGCGCTGTTCTTCAACCGCATTCCCGATCCGGGCGACCGCTTCCTGGGAAGCCACCCGCCGAACGCCGATCGGATTCGCGTGGTGCAGGCCACCGCGGCCGAGCTCGGGCGTTTTTGATCCTGATCAAGGCGCGGCGCCTGCGGCTGCGGCAGCCTGATCGCATCAGCAGCCGAGGTGCGACATGACCTGGACGACCCGTTTCGACACTCACGCCGGCCTCGTGAACCGGATGTCCCAGACGCTCGGCGTCGACCTGGCCGAAGAGTCGCTGCGGGGCCGGATGCCGCCGGAAGACCTGCGCGCCACGGTCCTGTCCTGCATGGGCTGCCGCGAACCCGGGTCCTGCGCCAAATGGCTCGACGCGCATCCCGAAGGGTCGGACGTGGCGCCGGGCTTCTGCCGCAACAAGGAGCGGCTCGAAGGTCTGGCGAACGCGTGATGGCCGGGGATGGCGAGAGGATCCTCGACCTGCCCGCGGCCGAGCGGCACTTCTGGCTGACGCAGGGCATGGCCCGCACCGCGGGCGTGAACCTGACGACCGCCATCGCCGACGGTCGTCTCGCGCGGGCGGACCTCGCCCGGATGGTGGTGGCTTGCGCGAGCTGCCAGTCGTCCGAGCGGTGCGTGCGCTGGATGGCGGAAGGCACGCATCTCGGCGCGCCGCCGCCCGCCTATTGCCTGAACCACGAGACGATCTCGGCGCTTCTCGCGCGGTCCTGAGCCGCGGGCTTGCCGCCGGTCCCGAGGCGCGGGCTTGCGCCCGGGCGTGCGATACGGGAGAAGACGGGTCACTCGCGGCCGCCGGTGCCGCCCGGGGGGATGCGCCCATGACCGAGACCCCTGCCGAGCCCGTGGCCGACGCAACGGTGCATGCGACGGTGGCCCGCGTCCTGCGCGAGGAGGCGGCGGCGGTGGCCGACTTCGCCGAAAGGTCCGAAGCCTGCGCAGCGGCAGCCATGCTCATCCACGCGACCGCCGGTCCGCTCGTCGTCGCCGGCATCGGCAAGTCGGGTCACATCGGGCGCAAGATCGCCGCGACCTTCCGCTCTCTCGGCAAGCCCGCCGTCTTCCTCCACGCGGCCGAAGCGAGCCATGGCGACCTCGGGCTCCTGCAGCCCGGCTGCACGGCGCTCGTCCTGTCGAACTCGGGCGAGACGACCGAGCTGTCGGACGTCCTCCATCATTGCCGGGTCCACGAAATCCCGGTCGTCGGCGTCACCGGACACGCGGGCAGCGCGCTCGCCCGCGCGAGCCGCGTCGCCATCGTCTATGGCGCGGTGCGCGAGGCGTGTCGAAACCAGCTCGCGCCGACGACCTCCACCACGCTGATGCTCGCCATCGGCGACGCGCTCGCCGTCGCGGTGTCGGAACTGATGGGCGCCGCGCCCGAGGATTTCCGGCGCTTCCACCCTGGCGGGCGGCTCGGCGCGCGGCTTCTCACGGCGGGTCAGGTTATGCGGACGGGGGACGCGCTTCCCCTCGTCGATCCCGATGCCAGCATGAGCGAAGTCGTGGTGACGATCTCGGAGAAGTCGCTGGGCATCGCCCTTCTGTCGCGCGGCGGCGAGATCGCGGGGATCATCACCGACGGCGACCTGCGGCGCAACGCGGCGCGGCTGTGGGAGGCGCGTCCCGCCGACATCGCGACGCGCGACCCGGTGCGCATCCCGCCGGACATGCTCGTGACGGACGCGATGGAGATCATGTCGCGGCGCAAGATCACCGCCTGCATCGTCGAGGCGCCCGAGGGCCGGATCGCGGGCATCCTGCACATCCACGACTGCCTGAGGACCGGCGCGGCGGACTGACGCCTGCGGCCGGCGCGGCAGCCGGCAACGCCTGTGCGCCATGACTTCCGTCAAGGGAGGGCACGGTGAACGGGGCGACACTCGGGCTGCTCTCCTGACCAGTCCCCCCGCAGAAAGCCCGCGCAATGCTCAGATCCCTCCTCGCCCTTCTGCTCGCGGCCGGGCTTCCCGCCGCGGCCGATGTCCAGACCGCGACCATCGGCGGCGACGTCTACGTCGCGGGAACCTCCACGGCGCTCGACATCGGGTCCGAACGCGATCTCTTCGTGGCGGGCGGCACGGTCGTGGCGCGGGGCGAGGTGGCGCAGGACGCGCATTTCGCGGGCGGCGAGGTGGAGATCGAGGGCGAGGTCGCCGAGGACGTCTTCGCCATCGGGGGCACGGTGACGCTGCGCGCGCCGGTGGGCGGGGACCTGACGGCGGCGGGCTTTGCCATGCGTACCGCGGGCGCGGGCGCGGTGTCGGGAAACGTGCGGCTCGCCGGCGGCTCGGTCGTCGTGGGCGCACCGGTCGGCGGCAGCCTGGTCGCTTCGGGCGGCGAGGTGCTTCTCGACGCCGAGGTCGCGGGCGACGTCCTCATCGCTGCAGGCAAGGTGCGCTTCGGGCCCGGCGCGCGGATCGGCGGGCGGCTCGACTACACCGCGCCCGAACCCGTGGCGATCCCGGCTTCGGTGATCGACCCCGCCCGCGTCGGCTTCACGCGGTCGGACCGGTGGGAGGGCGTGGCCGAGACGGCGCGGGACTGGCGGGAGCGTGAGATGCCCGTCCTTCCCGGTGCCTCGGCCGTTTTCGGCTTCCTTCTGGTGACCATCGCCTTCTTCGCAGTCCTTGCCGCCGCCGCGCTGTCGCTCGCGCCCGAGCGTGTCGAGTCGATGCGCCGGGCCGCGCTCGCGCGGCCGGGCCTTGCGCTTCTGGGCGGGGTGCTCGGCCTCGCGACCGTCTTCGGCCTCGTCCCGATCAGCGTCATGACCCTCGTGGGCCTGCCGCTCCTGCCGCTCGTCCTGCTCCTCATCCTCGTCGTCTGGATCGCGGGCTACGCCTTCGGCGTCTACGTCGTGGCGCTCCGCCTCTGGACGGGCCTCGGCGGGACCGAGCCGACGATCCCCGGGCGGCTCGGCGTCTACGCGGGCGGGCTACTCGTCATCGCACTCCTGAACGTGATCCCCTTCGTCGGATGGGTCCTCAACTTCACGCTCGTGCTCTTCGGCATCGGCGCGCTCGCCGTACCTGTCTTCGCGGGGCTCTTCGGCCGGGGGGCGGCGCCAACGGCCGGCTAGTCGGCCTCGGCCACTTCGGCCAGCGCCTCGGGCTTCAGGATCGTGACGTGCTGCGCCGTGGGCAGCCGTATCAGGCCGAGGCGGCGCAACTCGGTAAAGGCGCGGCTGACAGTCTCGGTGCGGATACCGAGGAAATCGGCGATGTCGGACCGGCCCATCGGCAAGTCGACATGCACGCCGTCGCTCGCCTGCCAGCCCGCGCGCGCCATCAGCACGACGAGGAACGAGGCCACCCTCTCGCAAGAGGACTTCCGGCCCAGCGTCATCAAATGCGCCTGCATCGCCCCGATCTCCCACAGCGCGGCCGAAGCGAGGTAGGCCGCATCCTGGGCGCCGCAGCGCTCGCTGTCGGGCAGGGGGATCGTCACCGCCGCCAGCGCCGCAGGCGTGAGCGCGTCGCAGTCCGTGCTTCGCATTCCCTGCAGCGGAAAACCCACGAAGTCGCCCGGATAGCCGAAGCCCACGACCTGCTGGTGCCCCTTCTCGGTCACTCGGGTCAGGCGCAGGACACCCTCGGTCACCCGGTAGATGGACCGCGCGTCGTCGCCCTGGTGGTAGAGGACCTGTCCGGGCTTCAGGCGGACGGCGGCTGTCCGGCCCCGGGCGGTGCCCGGCAGGGCAATCGCCGGCCTCTGGGCCAGGAGTTCCGAATCGAATGTGACGAACATGATAAATAACCCCCCGCTAGAGGACATCGCAGAAGCGGGTCGCAGGGTTCCATCCAGTTTGTATCGAAGTGTATCAGAGGTGTTAATTCCGCCTTTTGCATCCATTGAAGTTGTCGCGGGACGTTGCCATCTGTCAGGTACGTCGCAAGGACTTCACCTGCATGCGAGAGGCACCGATCCTCGTCGTCGATGACGATCCGGGAATGCGCCGTCTGATCCGCGGCTGTCTGGAAGGCGACGGCTTCCTCGTGGTCGAGGCGGCCGACCGCGCCTCGGCCGAGACCGTGCTGCGCGCGGGGCCGGTGGCGCTCGTCATGCTCGACCTGAGCCTCGGAGAAGAAAATGGGCTCGACCTTGCCCGGACGCTCGTGCGCACCAAGCGCGTGCCGATCATCATGGTCTCGGGCCGCGGCGACGTGATCGACCGGGTGGTCGGGCTCGAGGTCGGGGCGGACGACTACATCGTCAAGCCGTTCCATCCCCGAGAACTGGTGGCGCGCGTCCGTACCGTCCTGCGCCGCGTCGCAGGGCCCGAAGAGGCCGAGGCGCCGCCCGACATGGCCGAGATCTACGAATTCGCCGGCATGCTCGCGACGCCTGCGAGCCTCGAGCTTCGCCACAGCGACGGCGGGCGCGTCGATCTCACGGGCGGCGACTTCCGGCTGCTCGAGGTGTTCCTGAGCGCACCGGGCCGGACGCTGTCGCGCGACATGATCCTCGACCGTCTGCACGGGCGGGACTGGGCACCCTTCGACCGCTCGATCGACAACCAGGTCGCCCGGCTCCGCAAGAAGATCGAGAAGGATCCGGCCAATCCCGAGGTCATCAAGACCGTGCGCGGCATCGGCTATCGCATGGCCGCGGCGGTGCGGCGGCTGCAGCCCTAGGTCAGAGCGCGCCGGGACGGGTGGCGAGCGTCCGGCGGATCGCGGCCGACAGCTCGTCCTGCCGGTACGGCTTGCGGATGATCGGCAGGCCGTCGACCAGCCCGGCGTCGACCATCTCGCCAGCGTAGCCCGTGGTCATCAGGATCGGAAGGTCGGGCCGGAGCCGCCGGATCTCGCGCGCAAGCTCAAGTCCGGTCCGGCCATCGGCCATCATGATGTCCGTGAACATAAGGTCGATGCGCCCGCCCTCGGCCAGCCGGGCGAGCGCCGCCGCGGCGTCCGGGACCGGGACCGCCTTGTAGCCGAGCGCGTTGACCCGCAGTTCCGTCATCTGTCGCAGCCGCTGATCATCCTCGACGACGAGGATCACCTCGCCCAAGCCGGGCGCGGGCACCCCTTGCCCGGCCTTCGGCTGGGGGTTGCGCGGCATCCGCGGGCTGGCGGCGGGAAGATAGAGGCTCACGGTCGTGCCCTGGCGCGGCTCGCTGTAGAGCGTGACGTGGCCGCCCGACTGGCGCACAAAGCCGTAGGCGGTGGCCAGGCCGAGCCCCGTGCCCTTGGGCTTGGTCGTGAAGAAGGGCTGGAACGTGCGCCGGCGCGTCTCGGGCGTCATGCCGGTGCCGGTGTCGGACACCGATATGCGGACGTAGTCTCCGGGCGCCACGTCGATCTCCTGCGCGAGGTAGTCGTCATCCACAGTCATGCGTTCGGTGGTGACGAGGACGACGCCTTCGTCCGGCATGGCATCCTGGGCGTTCCGGAGAAGATTGAGCAGCGCCGCCTGGAGCCGCGGGCCGTCCACCTCGATCTCGCCAACGCCGGACGACAGGCCGAGGTCGATCCGGTGCCGCGGATCGAGGGCCTGCCGGACGAGCGCCGCCGCGCTCTCGACCGCCGCGTTGACGTTCACCGGTTCGGGCGCGAGCCGGCTCTGCCGCGCCACGGCAAGAAGACGCCCGCTCAGATCGGCGCCCAGCTCGGCCGCCTCGAGCGCATGGCCAACGAGCGACCGGACATCGGTCGTCACCTCCCGCGCCAGGGCCAGTTCCAGGTTGCCGATCACCAGCGCAAGGATGTTGTTGAAGTCGTGCGCGATCCCGCCGGCCATCTCGCCGATGGCGCCCAGCCGTTCGCTGCGCTCGGCCGCGGCCTGCGCCGCATGGCGCTGCGTGAGGTCGTGCAGGATCGCGACGAAAAGCGGCCGGGCCCCGGCGGCGTCCGCCCGTCCGACCGACAGGTGCAGCGGAAACCGTGTGCCGTCCGCGCGCCGCCCCTCGACCTCGCGCCCCTGCCCGATGATGCGCCGCTCGCCGGTCGCAAGGTGGCGGTGCATGTAGCCGTCGTGCCGGGCCGCCTCGGCCTCGGGCATCAGCCTGCGGATGCTCTCGCCCACGAGCGTCCCGCCCGGATGGCCGAAAAGGCGGTAGGCGGCCGCGTTGCAGCGCAGGATGCGCCCGTCCGCATCGGCCACGACGATCGCGTCGGCCGCAGCAGAGAGGAGCGCGTCGAACTCGGGCATGGCTCGGTCGGCCGTCACGTCGCGCGCCTCTCGGTTCGGGTCGGCCGCACGATGCTTTCACGCATTCGCCCGCGCGTCAAATGCGCGGCCCGCGCTCCGCGCCGGAGAGGTCGCTCAGGACGTTCACATGGGCCACGAGATCGCTCATCGTGACGACGCCGGCGAAGCGGCGGCCGTCCTCGACGATGAACTTCCGCCGCCCCGAGCGCGTGATCCGGTCGAGAAGCTGGTCGATCGGTTCGCCCGGCGTGGTCCGCATCTCGGGCGTCAGGGCGACGAAGATGTCCTCGACCCGCGCGGCCTCCCAGTTCTCGCGGTCTATCGAGCGGATCGCGGCGGTGTCGACATAGCCGAGCGCGCGGCCGTCCTCGACCACCGGCACGAAACCCAGGCCATGGGACAGCATCACGTCGTCCACGAGCGCACGTACCGTCCGGTCGGGGGTCGTCGTCTGCACGTCGCGGGTCATGAGGTCGCCCACGGTGCGGCCCAAAAGCGCCCGGCGCGTCAGCATCTGCCGGTAAGTTCCCCGCGCCGCCGCGGCGAGGAAGAGGCCGATCAGGATCGGCCAGAGCCCGGCGATGACGCCGCCGCCGGTGAACAGCAGGAAGAGCCCCAGCGCCACGAGCGCGTAGCCGAAGATGCTGCCCGCGGCGCTTGCCAGCCGCGTTGCGGCCAGAAGATCACCCCTTGCATGCCAAAGCGCCGCCCGCAGCACCCGCCCCCCGTCGAGCGGGAAGGCCGGGATCATGTTGAAGACAGCCAGGATCAGGTTGATCGCTGCGAGATAGCCGAAGAGGGCCACGACCGCAGCCGACGCGCCCAGGGCCTCGGCCGCGCCCGCCAGGGCCCAGGCGACGGCCGCAACCGCAAGGCTCATCACTGGCCCCGCGATGGCGATCCGGAACTCGCTTCCGGCGCTCTTCGGTTCGCGCTCGAGTTCCGCCACGCCCCCGAACAGGAACAGCGTGATGCCGCCGACGCCCAGCCCCAGGCGCCGCGCGACCGCCGCATGCGCCAGTTCGTGCAGGATGAGGCCCGCGAAGAGGCCGAGCATCGCGAGGAGTCCGAGCAGGAGGTAGCCCGAGCGGTCGAGCCCGGGCACCGCTTCGGGGAAATAGCCGGTCGACAGGGACCAGACGATCAGGGCCGCGATGACGAGCCACGAGGGATCGACCCGAATCTGGAAGCCGAGGACGTCGAAGATCCTGATGGCGTTCGCGAACATCCCGCGGTCCCTTCCGGCCTGCCCCGAGGCTAGACCCGCGCGCCGTCATGGCATTGACGCAACTCATCCGCGGCCGGCGATGTCCCGGAGGGTGTGGGCGACCTCCTCGGCGGGGCGGTCGGCGTCGACCTCGGTCCAGCCCGGCGCGCCGGGATCCGCGGCGAGCTGCCCCCGCACCACGTCCGCGTCGGCGTCCGAGGCGTCGCCGCGGCGCGCCTCGACCCGCGCGAGCAGCCGCTCGGGCGGCGCCGTCAGCCAGAACGCATCCAGGCGGCGCCCGGACGCGGCGGAAAGAGCTTCGACGGCGGCGCGGCGGGCCGGGTCGAGGAAGGTCGCGTCGAGGACGACCGAGTGCCCGGCGTCGAGGCAGGTGCGGGCGTCGTCCAGGATGCGCGCATAGACCTTGCGGCTCGCGTCGGCGGCATAGGCCGACGCCGGCAGCGCATCGAGGGGATCGACGCCCTCAAGCGCCTTGCGCGCCTCGTCGCTGCGCAGGTGCACTGCGCCCGGAACCGGGGGCAGGGCGGGGGCAACAAGGCGCGCGACCGTCGTCTTTCCCGTCCCCGACAGCCCGCCGATGGCGACGAGGCGGGGCGGCGCCGGGGCGAGATAGCGCAACGCGAGGTCGAGGTAGCCGCGCGCCTTGTCCGGAACCGGCTGCCCGGTGGCGCGCGCGGTCTGCACCGCGACCATCGCCCGGATCGCCGCCCGGACGGCAAGAAACAGCGGCAGCGGCGCGAGCGCGCCCAGGTCGCGGGTCCGTGCGAGCCAGGCGTTGAGGCAGATGTTGGCCTGCCGCTCCAGCCCCCTCTGGTGCAGGTCCATGAGCAGGAAGGCGAGGTCGTAGCCCGTGTCGCAGGTCCCGAGCCGTTCGTCGAACTCGAGCGCGTCGAAGGGAACGGGGCGGCCGTCGAGCAGGACGAGGTTGCCGAGGTGCAGGTCCGAATGGCAGCGGCGGACATGGCCCTCGGCCGCGCGGCGGGAGAGGAGCGGGGCGAGCCGCGCATGGCTTTCCGCCGCCGCGGCCGCGAAGGCGGATGGCGCGTCGCGCCCCAGCGCATCTTGCATCCCGTCGAAGACGCGCGCCAGTTCCTCGAGGATCTCGCCGATGAGCGCGGCGCCGTCCTCGGCCCGGACCTCGGCTGCCGCGTGGTAGCGCGCCACCTCGTCGCCCAGCCTGCGCGCGAGGCTGTCGTCGAGCCCGCCGGCCTCGGCGATGCGGTCGAGCTGCGCCTCGGCCGGAAAGCGGCGCATCTCGAGCGCGTATTCGACGGGTATGCCGGCGCCCCCGAGCGCCAGCGCGCCCCCGCGGCCGCGCGTGACCGGCACCACGCGCCTGTAGAGCGCAGGCGCGGCAGGGGCGTTCAGCGCGAGTTCGCGGTCGAGCACTGCCTTTCTGCGCACAAGCGTCGAGAAGTCGAGATAGTCGTACCTGACCGCCCGCTTGATCTTCCATGCGCGGTCGCCGGCGAGGAAGACATGGGCGGAATGGGTGTCGATCCGCGTGACGGCGGCGCCGCCATGGCTGGCCGGGTCGGCGAGGAAGGCGATCACCTCGGTCTGGTCTTCGGGCACCGCGTCCTCCGCATGACAGGGTCCGGCCAGACCTAGGCGGGCCGCGCGCGCCCCGCCTTGAGCGAGGTCAACCCGGCCACGGGGGGAAGCCCGCCCGGCCCACGCGCGGCGCCGCCCTCTCCGCTCAGCCGCGCAGCGTGCCGCCGGTGGCCTTGCCGACCTTCTCGACGATCCTGCGGCCGACCGCCTCGATCTCCGCCTCGGTCAGCGTCTTCTCGACGGGCTGCAGGCGAACGGTGATCGCCACCGACTTCCGGCCCTCGCCCAGCGCCCCGCCGACGAACTCGTCGAAGACCCGTACCTCCTCGATCAGCGCCTTGTCCGCGCCCGCGGCCGCGGTCACGACGCTCGCCGCCTCGACACCTTCGTCGAGCAGGAAGGCGAAGTCGCGCTCGACCGCCTGGAGGTCGTTCAGCACGAGCGCGGGCCGCGCGATGCCCTGCGCCCTCGGCACCGGGATGCGCTCGGGGAACAGGGTGAACGCCACCGCGGGTCCCTTGACGTCGAGCGCGCGCAGGACGCGCGGATGCACCTCGCCGTAAGTGGCGAGGATCACCTTGGGCCCGAGGCCGATCTGGCCCGACCGCCCCGGATGCCACCAGCCCGGCGCGTTACGCTGGATCATCGCCCGGGCCGGGGCGCCCAGCGCCGAAAGCACCGCCTCGGCATCCGCCTTCGCGTCGAAGACGTCGA
>DAINOF010000012.1:0-21652 GCA_036735505.1 Paracoccaceae bacterium | reverse complement strand
CCGTCCGCAGCCCCGGCCGCGGCGCCCTGACCAACCGGGCGGGCCGGTACGAGCGCCATGCGCGCGAGGCCGTCGACGACGGCTGGGCGCCCGAGGACGACCTGCCGCCGCTCCGCACCGAGGTCCGGGTCGAGCGGCCGCGGCAGGCGATCACCGCCAACACCTCGCCCGACGTGCCCTTCGACCGCTCGGTCAACCCCTACCGCGGCTGCGAGCACGGCTGCATCTACTGCTTCGCCCGGCCCTCGCACGCCTGGCTCGGGCTCTCGCCGGGCCTCGATTTCGAGACGCGGCTCGTCGCGCGGCCCGAGGCGCCCGAGGTTCTCGCCCGCGAACTGGCGCGCCGCAGCTACGCGCCCGCGGTCATCGCGATCGGAACCAACACCGACCCCTACCAGCCGATCGAGAAGGACCACCGCATCATGCGGCGCCTGCTCGAGGTCCTCCACGACCACCGCCACCCGGTGACCGTGGTCACCAAGGGCACGCTGATCGAACGCGACGCCGACATCCTGGGCGAGATGGGCCGCCTGGGCCTCGCCCGCGTGGGCATCTCGGTCACGACGCTCGATCCCGACCTCTCCCGCCGGATGGAGCCCCGCGTGCCCGCGCCCGCCCGCCGGCTCGCGACGATCCGCCGGCTGACCGAGGCCGGCTGCCCCGTGCGCGTCATGGTCTCGCCCGTCGTCCCCGCGCTCACCGACCACGAACTCGAAGCCATCCTCGCCGCCGCGCGCGAGGCCGGCGCGGTCGCGGCGAGCTGGATCATGCTGCGCCTGCCGGGCGAGGTGGCGCCGCTCTTCCGCGAATGGCTCGAGACGCAGTTTCCCGAACGCGCCGCCCGCGTCATGGGCCGGGTCCGCGAGCTTCACGGCGGGCGCGACTACGACCCCGAGTGGGGCCGGCGGATGACCGGAACGGGCGCCTTCGCCGACCTCACGCGCCACCGCTTCCGCCTCGCCACGCGCCGGCTCGGCCTCGCGCGCGACCTTCCGCCGCTCCGCACGGACCTCTTCCGCGTGCCGCCGAAGCCCGGCGACCAGCTCGACCTGTTCTGAACGCCGCAGGTTCATCTTGGCCCAAATACTCAGGTCCCGCGCTATCCGCGCGCGCGGCGGCGGGCGCGGGGCGCGGGGCCGGCCCCGTCCGTTCCGTCCGAGGCCGAGGAGAAGCCGCCCAGCGCCTCGACGATCCGCTCGAGCGTCGGCCGGTCGCCCCGTGCCCTTGTCTCGAGCGCCGCGCGCATGTGGCTGAGGTGCTCGGGCGTCGTCCCGCAGCAGCCGCCGATGATCCGCGCGCCGCAGTCGCGGGCGAGCACGGCGTAGTCGGCCATCAGCTCGGGCGTCCCGTCGTAGTGGATGTGCCCCTCGTGGTACTTCGGGATCCCGGCGTTCCCCTTCGAGACGATCGGCCGCTCGCCGCCCTGCGCGGAGAAGCCGAGGACGGTGCGCAGGAGGTCCGAGGCGCCGACGCCGCAGTTCGCCCCGTAGGCCAGCGGCGGATAAGCCAGCCGCTCGACCATCGACGCCATGGCCGGCGGCGTGAGGCCCATCATCGTCCGCCCGGCCGTGTCGAAGCTCATCGTCCCGCACCAGGGCATGCCGGCAAGCCGTGCGGCCTCGGCCGCGGCCTTGTATTCCTCGGGCGCCGAGATCGTCTCGACCCAGAGCACGTCTGCGCCGCCCTCCTTCAGGCCCTCGGCCTGCTCGTGGAACATCTCGACGGCAAGTTCGTGCGTCAGCGGGCCCATCGGCGCCATGATCTCGCCCGTGGGGCCCATCGAGCCCGCAACGATCACCGTGCGGCCGGATTTGTCGGCCACCTCGCGGCCAAGCGCGGCCCCCGCCCGGTTCAGTTCGCGGACGCGGTGCTGCCCGTCGTGGAGCTTGAGCCGCGAGGCGTTGCCGCCGAAGGTGTTGGTGAGAAACAGGTCGCTCCCCGCCCCGACGGCGCCCGAATAGAGCGCGCGGATCTTCGCCGGTTCGTCGACGTTCCAGAATTCCGGCGCATCGCCCGAGGCGAGTCCCATGTTGAACAGGTTCGTGCCGGTGGCGCCGTCCGCCATGATCCAGTCGCGCGCGGCGAGCAGGCGGGAAAGTGGGTCGGTCATGGGAACCTTGAGGTCAGGGGAGGGGCCGTGCAGCCCATGCCACGCGCGCTTCCCCGGCCGCAACCCGATAATCGTCATAACCATCTTGAGGCCGCTGCATGGGCGGGGCCGGCAGCGGCGCCGGCCGGTGGATGCGCCAGGCCACGTCCCAGAGCCCGAGCGCGAGTGCCACGCGCCCCGGGGCAGCCGCATAGAGCCGCTCCCAGGATGGGTCGAAGGCGGCCTTGAAGCGCCTGAGCCCCTCGCCCGACCGCGACGCGACCCGGCGATCGAGCGCCGGGGGCAGCGGGCGCGCGACCGGAACCGCCGCGAGCGACAGGCGCGGCAGCCCCGCACGGGCCGCATCGGCGAGCGCGGCGGCGACGAGCGCATGCGCCGTCCCGTCGGGTGCCTCGGGGTCGAGGCGGACGAGGTCGAGCGTCCATTCCCGCGCGCCCTCGTGGAAGGTCACGAAGCCCAGAAGCCGCCCCTCGGCCCGTGCGAGGTAGACCCGCTGCGCGGCCACGTAGCCGGGCGCGAACCGGCCCATCGAGAAGCCGCGCTCGCCGCCGCGCGCCGCGGCCCAGGCCGCCGCGACGGCCGCCATCTCGGCCAGGGGCAGCGCCGCGTCGCCGCGCGCAACCGATACGCCCGCGCCCTCGGCCCCGCGCAGCTTGCGCCGGAGCCCGCGAAGCGCCGGGCGGTCGAGGCTGAAGCGGCCGGGCGCGATCCAGGCTTCCTCGGCCACGGCGAGCACCGTCCAGCCGCGCCGGCGCGCGCTGGCCGCGAGCCGGGCACCGCACTTGTAGAGAAGGGGCGCGCGCGCCCGCGCCGCGGCCTCGGCCTCGAGCGCATCGAGCGCGCGGGCGGGTGCGACGGGGCAGATCGGGTCGCCCACCGCCGCCACCGCCTGCGTCGTGATCCCGGCCAGAAGCAGGCCGCCGGGGCCGATGGGCCGAAGCTCGCCCTGCCGCGCGAGCCCGGCTTCTGCCCGGGGCGCGCTGCGCAGGCAGGGGTCGCGGCGCGGCACATCTGCCTCGGGCGCGGCGTCGGGGCGCAGGGCGAGCCAGGCTGCGCCCAGAACGGCGGGAAGCGCGTAGTAGACGATCCGGAAGCCAAGGATCGCGGCCAGAAGCTCGACCTGCGGCGCCTGCGGCAGAAGCGCGAGGAGCGTGATCTCGAACGGCCCGACGCCGCCCGGCGTGCCCGAGACGAGCCCCGCCGCGAGCGCGAGGACGAAGGCGGGAAGCACGGCCGCGAAGGACAGCGCCGGGTGGTCGGGAAGGAGCACCCAGAAGGCCGCGCCGGCCGCCGCGACGTCGAGCGCCGCGAGCCCCAGAAGCGCCGCGAGCAGCCCGAGCGACGGCATCGCCGCCCGGTAGCGGTGAGGGGCGAGCGAGAGGGCCGGCGCCAGCACGAGCAGGGCCGCGCCCGGCAGAAGGACAGCGGCGGACAGGTCCGCCGGCAGGCCGAGCGCGAGCGAGACGGCGAGGACGAGAACGGCGAGCGCGGCCATGAAGGTCAGCGAGACGGCGCCGGTCACCCGGGCGGCATCCACGAGCGTCAGCGCGGGCATCCCGCGCCAGCGCGCCAGCGCGCCCGTCACCAGCCCGAAGCCCAGCGTCTGCGACACCGCGACCGAGGCCGCGCCGACCTCGGCCGCCCGCCCGGGCTGCGCCCCTGTCCCGAGCCAGCGATGGACGGCCGCGTCGTAGCGCCCGACGGCGGCGAAGCTCGCGGCGGTGGCGGCGAGCGCGGCGAGAAGCGCCGCCGGCGGCACCGCCCCGAAGGCGGACGCCACCGAGGCGAGATCGCTTTCCGCCACATGCCGCGCCACCGGGGGCAGCGTGGCGGCGAGGATCGCCAGCGGAAGGACGGTCCGAAGCATCGTTGCGACCGCGCGCCGCGGCGCGCGACCGGCACTCGCCCTGTCCGACATGATCCACCTCTCACTACCCGAGGTGGACGCTTAGGGCGTCGATCTTCCCGAAACGTTAAGCTGGCTCAGCCTTCGGCGAGCAGCTGCCCCTTCGCGACAACCAGAAGCTCGTCCATCTTGCGGCGGATCTGCTCGGGCGTCGCCTTGTCGCCGAGATCGCCCGCGACCTTGCGCACGACGTCCTCGTGGCCGGGCTCCTCGAAGTCGGCCTTCACCACCTCGCGCGCATAGGCCTCGGCCTCGTCCCCGGACTTGCCCAGAAGCTCGGCCGCCCAGAGCCCGAGCAGCTTGTTGCGCCGCGCCTCGGCGCGGAACTGCATCTCGGCATCATGGGCGAACTTGTTCTCGAAGGCGCTCTCGCGGTCGTCGAAGGTGGTCACGGGCAGGTCTCCCATCCTCGGGCCAAGGGTTCGCTGTCGATATGCCCTCGGGCGGGGCGCTTGCCAAGTGCCCGTTGCCGCGGCGCGCGCTTTGTCCTATAGCAGCCGCAATCGGCGCGGCCTTCGGGAGACCGCGCGATTTTCCATTGGAGCACGCATGGCACGTCGCAAGAAGGTCTACGAAGGCAAGGCCAAGATCCTCTACGAAGGCCCCGAACCCGGCACCTACGTCCAGTACTTCAAGGACGATGCCACCGCCTTCAACGCGCAGAAGAAGGACGTCATCGAAGGCAAGGGCGTGCTCAACAACCGGCTGTCGGAATTCTTCATGACGGGCCTCAACCAGATCGGGGTGCCCACGCACTTCATCCGGCGCATCAACATGCGCGAGCAACTGATCCGCCAGGTCGAGATCATTCCGCTCGAGGTCGTGGTCCGCAACTTCGCCGCCGGCTCGCTGTCCAAGCGCCTCGGCATCGCCGAGGGCACGGCGCTGCCGCGCCCGATCATCGAGTTCTACCTCAAGGACGACGCGCTGGGCGACCCTCTGGTGACCGAGGAGCACGTCATCGCCTTCGGCTGGGCCAGCCAGCAGGACCTCGACGACATGGTGGCGCTGGCGCTGCGGGTGAACGACTTCATGTCGGGCTGCATGATGGCCGTCGGCATCCGGCTCGTGGACTTCAAGATCGAGATCGGCCGGATCTGGGAGAACGACTATGCCCGCCTCGTCGTGGCTGACGAGATCAGCCCCGATTCCTGCCGGCTGTGGGACATCGAGACGGGCCGCAAGCTCGACAAGGACGTGTTCCGCAAGGACCTCGGCTCGCTGACGGACGCCTATACCGAGGTCGCGCGCCGGCTTGGCGTGCTGCCGACGAACGTGACGCACGCGACGAAGCCCACTCTGATCAATTAGCTGGCTCAGGGCGGCGGCCCAAGCAACGTGCGGCTCTTCCGGCGGGTGAAGCGGGGAACAGGAGAAAGATGAAGGCACGCGTGCAGATCATGCTGAAGGACGGCGTCCTCGATCCCCAGGGGGAGGCCGTCCGCCATGCGCTCGGCACCCTGGGCTTCGGGGGCGTCGAGGGCGTCCGGCAGGGCAAGGTGATCGAGCTCGACCTCGCCGAGACGGACCGGGACCGGGCCGAGGCGGCGGCGAAGGCGATGTGCGAGAAGCTGCTCGCCAACACCGTCATCGAAAGCTACCGGGTGGAGATCCTCTGAGGTGCGGGCGGCGGTCCTGAGGGCATACAACGCCGACCTCTCGATCGAGGACGTCGCCGACCCCGCCTGCCCCGAGGACGGCGTGGTGCTGAGGGTCATCGCCTGCGGCGTCTGCCGGTCGGACTGGCACGGCTGGACCGGCGAGCATCCGCGGGTGAATCCCGGCCAGATCGGCGGGCACGAGTATTGCGGCGAAGTGGTCGCGGCCGGGCCGCGCGCGTCCTGGAAGGTCGGCGACGTGCTGGTGGCGCCCTTCATCCTCGCCTGCGGGGCCTGCCCGGCCTGCCAGTCGGGACACGGCAACACCTGCCCGAACCAGCGGCTGCCGGGGTTCGTGGACCCGGGCGCCTTCGCCGAATACGTGGCCGTGCCCTACGCCCACAACCTCGCCCGCCTGCCCGACAGCCTGTCGCCCACCGTGGCGGCGGGGCTCGGCTGCCGGGTGACGACGGCCTGGCACGCGCTGACGGGGCGCGCCGCGCTTCAGCCGGGCGAGTGGCTTGCGGTGCATGGGACGGGGGGCGTCGGGCTGTCGGCAGCGATCCTCGGCCGGGCGATGGGCGCGCGGGTGGTGGTTGTGGACGTGGTGCAGGAAAAGCTCGACCATGCGATGGGCCTCGGCGCCGAGGCGGCCGTCAACGCGCGCGACGGCGGGACGGCCGCACGCATCAAGGAGATCACCGGCGGCGGCGCGCATGTGAGCGTCGAGGCGCTGGGGATCGCCGAGACGGTCAACGCCTCGATCGAATGCCTGCGCCCGCTCGGCCGGCACGTTCAGGTGGGCATGCCCGTGGGCCACACGGCGCGGATGGAGATCAACATGAACGCGGTCTACATGGGCAACATCGCCCTGTACGGGACCCGCGGCATGCCGGCGTGGAAGTATCCGAGCCTTCTGGGCCTCATCGAACGCGGCACGGTCGACATGTCGCCGCTCATCGCGCGCGAGGTCCCGCTGTCGGGGGTGAGCGCGGAACTCCGCGCCTTCAACGGCCCGACGCCGCCGGGCGTCGCCGTCGTCACGGATTTCGCGAGGTAACGCCATGAAGGCCGCCGTCATCGTCTACCCGGGATCGAACTGCGACCGCGACCTTGCCGTGGCCTTCCGCGCCGCGGGCGCCGAGGTGGCGATGGTCTGGCACAAGGAGACGGCGCTGCCGCCGGGCACCGACGTCGTCGGCGTGCCGGGCGGCTTTTCCTTCGGCGACTACCTGCGCTGCGGGGCGATCGCGGCGCGGTCGCCCATCACCGCCGCGGTCGTGGAGCACGCGAAGAAGGGCGGCCATGTCCTTGGCGTCTGCAACGGATTCCAGATCCTGCTCGAGGCCGGTCTTCTGCCCGGCGCGCTGATGCGCAATGCGGGCCTCAGGTTCATCTGCCGCACCGTCGCGCTCGAGGTCGCCACGGGCGACAGCGCCTTCACGGCCCCCTACGGCGCGGGCGCGCGCATCCGCCTGCCGGTGGCGCATCACGACGGGAACTACGTGGCCGAGGCCCGGACGCTCGACGCGCTGCGCGGCGAGGACCGGGTGGCCTTCCGCTATGGCGAGCCCGTGAACGGCTCGGCCGACGACATCGCGGGGATCCTGTCGGAGAACCGCCGCGTGCTGGGGCTGATGCCGCATCCCGAACGCGCGGCCGACCCGGCCCATGGCGGGACCGACGGCGCCCGCCTGTTCGCCGGGCTCGCGGCGGCGACGGCGGACGCTTGAGGCGAAGGGCCTCTACCCGTAGGATCGAACGATGAGCGAGACCGACGAGACCGGGGGCGAGACCCGCATGGGGCGCGACTGGCGCATTCGCGCAGCCTTCGTCATGTTCGTCGCCATCGCGGTCGCGGTCGTCTGGGTGACGAACCAGCTCCTGACCGAGCGCTTCACCGAAACGACCCGCAACCGCGCCGAGGTGCGGCTTGCGCTCTACACCGGCAACCTCCAGTCCGAGTTGCAGCGCAACTCGGTCGTGCCGCTTCTGCTGTCGCGGGACCCGGCGCTGATCGGGGCACTGAACTCGGGCGACTTCACCTCGACCACCCAGCGGCTCATCGAGTACAAGGAAGAGATCGGGGCGGCCTCGCTTTTCCTCCTCAACAACGAGGGGCGGGCGGTCGCGGCGACGGACCGGGTGGAACTGGGGTCACTCCACCGCAGCACGCCCTACTTCGTCGAGGCGATCCGCACGAACGACACCGTCTTCTCGACGGCCCAACGCGAGAACGGGACGATCGGCTTCTCCTACTCGCGCAAGATCGAGTCGAACGGGGAACTCGCGGGCGTGATCGTCGTGGGCGTCAATCTCGCGAAGTACGAGGAATCCTGGGGCGGCTTCTCGGACGCGGTCATGGTGACGGATTCCGAGGGGGCGATCATCCTGTCGACCGAAAGCCGCTGGCTCGGCCTCAGCGAGGCCGAGGCGCTCGAGGTGCGCTCGGCGCCGAGCGCCATCGAACGCGCGCTGCAGACCACGGCGCAATGGGCCGCCCTGCCGGTCGACGCCTTCTTCCGGGGCGACGCGGTCATGCGGCAGGAGACGCGGATCGGCTTCCAGGGCTGGCGGATGATCTCGTACACGACCTACGCCAACGTGCGCGAGCGGGTGAACACCTTCATCGCGCTCGAGATCATGGGCTTCGCGATTCTCCTCGCCGGCGCGCTGTTCCTGATGAGCCGCCGGGCGATGAACCGCTCGCTGTTCTTCCAGCGCGAGTCGGCGGAACTTCGCCTTCTGAACGCGGCGCTGCAGCGGGAAATCGCCGAACGGCAGCGGGCCGAACGCAGCCTCGAGGTGGCCGAGCAGACGCTCCAGCAGTCTTCCAAGCTCGCCGTCCTGGGCGAGATGTCGGCGAGCGTCAGCCACGAGCTGAACCAGCCGCTCGCCGCGATGAAGACCTATCTCGCCGGTGCGCGGCTTCTCCTGCAGCGCAAGCGGCCCGAGGAGGCGCTGTCGTCGTTCCAGCGGATCGACGACCTGATCGAGCGGATGGGGGCGATCACGCGGCAGCTGAAGAGCTATGCGCGCAAGGGCGGCGACGCCGTGGAACCCGTTGATGCGAAGGCCTCGATTTCCTCTGCGCTGTCGATGATGGAGCCCCAGCTCAAGCGGCGCGACATCCGCATCGTCACCTCGCTCCCGCGCGAGCCCTTGATGGTGATGGCCGACCGGATCCGTCTCGAGCAGGTGCTGATCAACCTGATCCGCAACGCGCTTGACGCCACCCGCAACAAGCCGGCGCCCGAGGTGCAGATCATGGCGTCGGGCGGGCAGTCGGTGATGATCGCAGTGCGCGACAACGGCGACGGCATCGCCGATCTCGACCGGCTGTTCGAGCCGTTCTACACGACGAAGGCGCCGGGAGACGGGGTCGGACTGGGCCTTGCCATCTCCTCGAGCATCGTGAACGACTTCGGCGGTCGCCTCACCGCCCGGAACGGACGCGAGGGCGGCGCAGTTTTCGAGATCATCCTTCCCGCGCTCGGCGCCGGGATCAAGGCAGCGGAGTGACGCCATGGCACAGGCGATGAAGATCGCGATCGTGGACGACGAGCAGGACATGCGCCAGTCGATCAGCCAGTGGCTCAGCCTGTCGGGCTTCGACACCGAGACCTTCGCGAGCGCAGAGGACGCGCTGCGGACGGTCGGCGCCGACTATCCGGGCGTGGTCCTGTCGGACATCAAGATGCCCGGCATGGACGGCATGGCCTTCCTCAAGAAGCTGATGAGCGTGGACAGCGGCCTCCCCGTGATCATGATCACCGGGCACGGCGACGTGCCGATGGCGGTCGAGGCGATGCAGGTGGGCGCCTATGACTTCCTCGAGAAGCCCTTCAACCCCGACCGGATGACCGAGCTGGCCAAGAAGGCAACCTCGATGCGGCGCCTGACGCTCGACAACCGCGCGCTGCGGCGCGAGCTGTCGGACGGATCGGGGCTGATGAAGAAGCTGATCGGCACCTCGCCCGTGATGGAGCGGCTGCGCGAGGACATCCTCGATCTCGGCCAGGCCGACGGCCACGTGCTGATCGACGGCGAGACGGGCACGGGCAAGACGCTTGTCGCGCACGCGCTCCACGCGGTCGGCGCGAAGCCCGGGCGCAAGTTCGTCGTCTTCTCCTGCGCCTCGGCCGACGAGGCGACGCTTGCCCGCCGCATCTTCGGCCCGATGGAGGAGGGTGGCCAGCAGCCCGTGGTCGAGGAGGCCCGTGGCGGTACCATTGTGCTCGAGGACATCGACGCGCTGCCCGCATCGCTGCAGGGCCGGCTTCTGACCTGGATCAACGAGCAGGGCATCCCGGCCGAGACGCGGGTCGTCGCGATCTCGAATCTTCAGGAGCAGGGCAAGACCTGCGAGGACGTGCTGCGCCCCGACCTCTTCTACCGGCTCGCGGCGCTCAAGATCACCGTGCCGCCGCTCCGCGCGCGGGGCGAGGACATCCTGACGCTCTTCGCCCGCTTCACCGAGCAGTTCGCCGACGAATACGGCTGCGACGCGCCCGAGGTGGGCGCGCAGGAGGCGGCCCAGCTTCTGCAGGCGCCCTGGCCCGGCAACATCCGCCAGCTCATCAACATTGCCGAACGCTCGGTCCTGCAGAACCGCCGCGGCTCGGGCACCATCGCCTCGCTCATCATGGCCGACAACGAAACCGTCGCGCCGACGATGACGACGGAAGGCAAGCCGCTGAAGGAATACGTGGAAGCCTTCGAGCGCATGCTCATCGACAACACGATGCGCCGCCACAAGGGCACGATCGCCGCGGTGATGGAAGAGCTGTGCCTTCCGCGCCGGACGCTGAACGAGAAGATGGCCAAGTACGGGCTGAGCCGGTCGGACTATCTCTGATCCCGACACGCCGGAGCCTGCGTGATTTTGGTCATTGTAATCGCTGACGCAACGCCCTTATTGTAACGGGACGGTCCGTCGAGTGGCGTCATCCGCCCTTGTCACCGATTGGTTTTTCTGTTCGCGGCAGACGGCCCATATGACCGCTGAGCCGCGGACAGTCAGATCGGCCATCATGGCCAGACGAACGCCCTGGCGCCGGTTTCGTGCCGCCGGGCCCGCAACAGGTGCCCCATCGGGGTGTCGGAGAAGAAACGTGATGGCGCGAGCGACGCGAACAGGCCGGCCGGACGGGACCCTCGGGTCCCGACTGCCGGCCGCCAGCGTCCCGCCCATCACCCGTACCAGCCACCGCCCGAACCTCGCCGCGCCCCCAGGCCCGCGGGTTTGCCGGTGCCGAGAGACTCAATGGCAAAGAAAATGCTCATCGACGCCACGCATGCGGAGGAAACCCGCGTCGTGGTGGTGGACGGAAACAAGGTCGAGGAATTCGACTTTGAATCGGAGAACAAGCGCCAGCTAGCCGGCAACATCTATCTCGCCAAGGTCACGCGGGTCGAGCCCTCGCTCCAGGCGGCCTTCGTGGACTACGGCGGCAACCGCCACGGCTTCCTCGCCTTCGCCGAGATCCACCCCGACTACTACCAGATCCCCATCGCCGACCGCGAGGCGCTTCTCGCCGAAGAGGCCGCGATGGCCGCCGAGGAGGACGAGGAGGACGAGAAGCCCCGCCGCGCCCGGCGCCCCCGCTCGCGACAGCGGCCGCAGGCCGAGGGCGCCCTGTCTGACGACGCCGTGGAGGCGCGCGACCTCGCCGGCACCGAGATCTCGGGCATGGACGTGGTCGAGCCCGCGGGCGACGGCGACCTCGGGGAGGAGGAAGGCTTCTCGCCGATGGAGCGTGTGCACGAGACGCCGGTGGAGGAGCCCGAGGATACGGAGCCCGCCGACGAAGAGGCGTCCGACGGTCAGGGTGCTGCGGAAGGGGACGGCGACGAGGTCGCCCAGGCGGCGGACGAAGGCGGCGCCGAGCGGCGCGAGCGGCCCTACCGGGCGATGGACGACGCCTCGGACCGGGACGACGAGATCGAGTCGGTCGCCGAAGAGGACGTGGCCGAAGAGATCCGCCGCCCGCGCAAGCCCAAGCAGCGCACCTACAAGATCCAGGAGGTCATCAAGGTCCGCCAGATCCTGCTCGTGCAGGTCGTCAAGGAGGAACGCGGCAACAAGGGCGCCGCGCTGACCACCTATCTCAGCCTTGCGGGCCGCTACTGCGTGCTCATGCCCAACACGGCGCGGGGCGGCGGGATCAGCCGCAAGATCACCAATGTGGCCGACCGCAAGAAGCTGAAGGAGATCGCGGGCGAGATCGACGTGCCGAAGGGCGCGGGGCTGATCATCCGCACCGCCGGCTCGCAGCGCACCAAGGCCGAGATCAAGCGCGACTACGAATACCTCCAGCGGCTCTGGGAGCAGATCCGCGAGCTCACGCTCAAGTCGATCGCGCCGGCGAAGATCTACGAGGAAGGCGACCTCATCAAGCGGACGATCCGCGACCTCTACGGCAAGGAGATCGACGAGGTTCTGGTCGAGGGCGAGGCGGGCTACCGCACCGCCAAGGACTTCATGAAGATGATCATGCCGTCCCACGCCAAGAACGTGAAATACTACGCCGAGCCGATGCCGCTCTTCGCGCGGTTCCAGGTGGAGAGCTATTTGGCGGGGATGTTCAACCCCACGGTTCAGCTCCGTTCGGGCGGCTACATCGTGATCGGGATCACCGAGGCGCTCGTGTCCATCGACGTGAACTCGGGGCGGGCGACGAAGAAGGGCTCGATCGAGGAAACCGCGCTCGAGACCAACCTCGAGGCGGCCGACGAGATCGCGCGGCAGTTGCGGCTGCGCGACCTTGCCGGCCTCATCGTGATCGACTTCATCGACATGGAAGAGCGCAAGAACAACGCCGCTGTCGAGAAGCGCTTCAAGGACCGGCTCAAGACCGACCGCGCCCGCATCCAGGTGGGCCGCATCTCGGGCTTCGGGCTTCTCGAGATGTCGCGCCAGCGGCTCCGCCCCGGCATGCTCGAGGCGACCACGCAGCCTTGCCCGCATTGTCACGGCACGGGCCTTGTCCGGTCGGTCGACAGCCTTGGCCTCACCATCCTTCGCCAGATCGAGGAGGAAGGCGTCCGCAAGCGGTCGCGCGAGGTGCTGGTGAAGGCGCCGGTCGGCATCGTCAACTTCCTGATGAACCACAAGCGCGAGCACATCGCCCAGATCGAGATGCGCTACGGCATGTCGGTCCGGGTCGAGGCCGATCCCTTCCTGATCTCGCCCGACTTCTCGCTCGAGAAGTTCAAGACGGCGACCCGTGTGGTCGAGGTGCTGCCGGTGATCTCGGCCAATGCCGCGCTGATGCCTGACCTCGAGGAGGACGAGGACGAACTGGAGGACATCGTCGACGCCGCGGATGAGGCCGACGAGGCCGAGGAAGCGGTTGCGACCGGCGGGACGGCGTCCGTTGCCGGGTCCGCCACGAGCCCTGCCAACGGCGATGGCAACGGCGACGGGCAGGGGCGCAAGCGCCGCCGTCGCCGCAGGCGGCGCCGCGGTGGCGGCAACGGCACGGGCGATCAGGCCCGTGACGAGAGCCAGTTCGCCGGGAACGAGGCCGGGAACGAGGCCGGGAACGAGGCTGGGGACGAAGACGAGGACGAGGACACAGGCGAGGGTGTCGTGGCCGAAGAGGGCGCCGCGGAAGCGGCCGTCGCCGAGGCGGTGGATGCCCCGGCCAACGAGGCCGAGAAGCCCCGGCGGTCCCGCAGCCGCTCGCGGCGGCGCAAGGACGAGCCGGCCGCAGAGCCCGCGCCCGTGGCGCCCGGCGGCGACGGCGCCGAGCCTGTGCCCGAGCCGGCACCGGTGTCGGAAGAGGCGGTGAGCCCCGACGCGCCGGTCGAGGCCGAGGAGAAGCCCAAGCGCAAGCGCGCGCCGCGCAAGAAGCCGGTCGAAGCGGCCCCAGAGGTCGCGGCGGAGCCGTCGGCCGAAGAGCCTGAACCCGCGACTGCGGAGGCGCCCGTCGCGGCTCAGGAGCCGGAGCACGTTTCCGAGCCTCTGCCCGAACCGGAGCCGGAAGCGGAGCCCGAACCGGCGGCCGAGGCCGCCCCCGAGCCGCAACCCGAACCCGAGATGGCCGAGGCCGAGGTGGACTCCAAGCCGAAGAAGCGTGGCTGGTGGTCGCTTCGGTGACATCGGGCCGGGCGGTGCCGCCCTGCGCGCCGCCCGACCGCATCCGCGGGCCGGTGTTTCACGCCGACCACCGCCTTGTGAAGAAGCGTGGCGTGACCGGGAGCCCCGCATCCGATATCGGGGTCGGGACATGATCGGCATCGACATCTTCGACCTCACGCTCCTGCCCGCGATGACGGTGGCGCTCTTCGCGGGCGTCCTGTCGTTCCTAAGCCCCTGCGTCCTGCCCATCGTGCCGCCCTACATCGCCTACATGGGCGGGATCAGCATGTCCGAGATGGAGGGGCAGGAGGCCGCCGGCCGGCGCCGCGTCGTCCTGTCGGCGCTGTTCTTCGTCCTCGGCCTGTCGACGGTCTTCCTGTTCCTCGGCTTCACGGCCTCGGCCTTCGGGCGGTTCTTCCTGTCGAATCAGGACTGGTTCCTTGCCATCGCCGGGATCGTCATCATGGTCTTCGGTGCCCATTTCCTAGGCATCTTCCGAATCGGCGTGATGGACCGCGAGATGCGGATGGACGCCGGCGACCGGGGCGGGTCGGCCTTCGGCGCCTATGTGCTGGGCCTGGCCTTCGCCTTCGGCTGGACGCCCTGCATCGGGCCGATCCTCGGCTCGATCCTGTCGCTCGCGGCCTCCGAGGCGAGCGTGGCGCGCGGCACGACGCTGCTCGGCGCCTATGCGGCGGGGCTCGGGATCCCCTTCCTTCTCGTGGCCGCGTTCTTCCCGCGGCTCAAGGGGCTCATGGCCTGGATGAAGCGGCACATGACGCGGATCGAGCGGATCATGGGCCTGCTTCTCTGGACGGTGGGCCTCCTGATGCTCACCGGCAAGTTCACGGACTTCTCGTGGTGGCTGAACGAGCGCTTTCCGGTGCTGCAGACATTCGGTTAGGGCTTTGAATTCGGGCACAAACCGGGCATAATTCATCCGGGGGCGTCAGGATTGGGACATCATGCGCGCACAAGGCCGCCCGGACTTCCGTCGCAAGGTCTTCTACATCCCCGGATACGACCCCTTCCCGTCCCGCCGCTACCGCGAGCTCTATCGCAAGGAGGGGGAACGGCAGGCCGAACTGTCGGGCTACGAGCTCGGCATGTTTCCGGGCCTGCACAGCGGCGGATGGCGCGTCGCCTCGCTCATGGAAGACCGGGTGACCGAGGCCGAGGTCGAGGTCCTGGGCTGGTCCGACATCGTCCGCCGCTCGATGGCGCGGGGCGTCGCGGGCACCTACCTCGCGCTTCTGCGGACGCTCTGGATCTACCTCTCGACCGGGACGCTGCGCCGGCTCGTCTGGCTCGGGCGGGGGCCGATGCTGGCGGCCGCCTATCCGGTCGCGATGCTCCTCGTCCAGCTCGGGCTTTCCCTCGCGCTGGGCGGGTGGATCGGCGGCTTTCTGGGGCAGGCGACCTGGCCCGTCGTCGGCTGGGCCGTCGGGGCAGGCATCGCCGCGGCCGTGCTCGAAGGCTTCCGGCGCATCGACGGGCAGGTCTTCGCCTACTACCTCATGCACGACTACGCCTTCGGCGCCTCGCGGCGTGGCGCCACGCCCCCCGAGCTTGTGGCGCGGGAAGAGGACTTCGCCTCGCGCATCGCGGCCGCGCTCGTCGACGACGAGCTCGACGAGGTGCTGGTCGTGGGCCATTCCTCGGGCGCGGCGGTCGCCGTGTCGGTCCTCGCCCGCCTCGTGCGCGAACAGATCGCGGGCGACAACGACCGCCCGGTCCTGTCGCTCCTCACGCTCGGCCAGTCGATTCCGACGATCTCGTTCCTGCCCGAGGCGCGGCAGCTGCGCGCGGACCTGCAGCTGTTGTCCGAGCAGCCGCACCTCGCCTGGATCGACGTGACCGCGCCCGGCGACGGCTGCGCCTTCGCGCTGGCCGATCCGGTCGCGGTGAGCGGGGTGGGGCGCGAGGGCAAGGCCTGGCCGCTGGTGATCTCGGCCGCCTTCAGCCAGACGCTCGCGCCCGAGACCTTCGCGCGGCTCAGGCGGCGGTACTTCCGGCTGCACTTCCAGTACCTCTGCGCCTTCGAGCGGCCGGCCGACTACGATTACTTCCGCATCACCGCCGGCCCCCTGACGCTGGCCGAGCGGTTCCGCGGCCGGCAGTCGTCGAAAAGCCGGATCGACGTCGCGGTGTCGCCCTACCGCTCCGTCGCCGCATGACGCCACCCCGGCCGGCAAGCCGGCCGGACGGCGCCTCGCTCTGGCGCCACCTCGCGCTCTTCCGCCAGGATATCCTGTCGGCCCAGCCCGAGCGGCTCTACCGCGCCAGGATGGCCGAGATGCGGACCTGGTTCTTCCGCGCGCTCATGCCGAACGAGCCCGCGCTGGTGCGGCGGGTGCTGGTGGAGCGGTCGGACGACTATCCCAAGAGCGCGCGCGTGGCCGAGGGCCTGAGGCCGCTTCTCGGGCAATCGGTGTTCCTCGCGAACGGCGCCGACTGGGCGCGGCGGCGGCGGATCATCGACCCGGCCTTCGGGGCGGCGGGGGTTCGCGGCGCCTTCCCGTCGCTTCTGGCCGCGGGGCAGGCGGGTGCGGCGCGGATCGCGTGCGGACCGGTCGAGGTCGAGGCGGTCGCGAGCCACATGGCGGCCGACGCGATCTTCCGCGTGCTGTTCTCGCTGCCGATCGAGGCGCCGGTCGCGGCCGAGATCCACCGCGCGTTCCGGGCGTTCCAGCGCGCCCAGCCGCTGCTCAACGCGGGCGCCTTCCTGCCGCTGCCGCGCTGGATCCCGCGCGGACACGGGCGGGCGGCGCGGGCGGCCGCAGGCCGGATCCGGGTGCTGATCACGGGTCTGGTCGCCGCGCGGCGCGCCGGGATCGCCGCCGGAACCGCGCCCGACGACGTCGCGACCCGGATCATGACGACGCCCGATCCCGCGACCGGGCGCCCTTTCGACGAAGCCGAGACGGTGGACGAGATCGCGATCTTCCTTCTCGCCGGGCACGAGACCTCGGCCGCGGCGACGGGCTGGGCGCTCCACCTCCTCGCCACTCATCCCGAGGCCCAGGCCCGGGCGGCGGCCGAGGCGGAGGCCTTTTGCGACGCGCCGGCGTTCGGGCTGCTCGCGGACCTGCGCTTCACGCGCGACGTCTTCCGCGAGGCGATGCGGCTCTATCCGCCGGTGCCGATGATGGTGCGCGAGGCGGCGGCGGAGGATCGGCTTCGCGACCGCGAGGTGACGGAGGGCACGCAGGTGGTGCTGTCGCTCTGGCACCTGCACCGGAACGAGCGGCTCTGGGCGCGGCCACACGATTTCGATCCCGACCGCTGGACACATCCCGGGGCCGCGGGCTGCCCGGCCGGCGCCTTCCTGCCGTTCTCGGCCGGTCCACGCGCCTGCCCCGGGGCCGCGCTCGCCATGGTCGAGGGGCCGCTGTTCCTCGCGCTGATCCTCGCGCGCTGGCGCCTCGGGCCGGTGGAGGGCCGAGTGCCCGTGCCGGTCGCGCAGCTCACCGTGCGAAGCAGGGACGGCATCTGGATCGCCTTCGAGCCGCGGGACGGCGCGCCTCAGCCCGCCCTGTAGCGGCGCAGGACGAAGACCCGGATCGCCGAGGCAAGACCGGTCGCCGGCGGGCGCGCGGCATCGATCTCGGCTGCAAGGTCGTTGATCGTACGCCCGTCTTCGCGCGCGATATCGCGGAAGGCGCGCCAGAACTCGTCCTCGAGCGACACCGAGGTGCGATGGCCTCGGAGCGTGAGCGAGCGCTTGACGGGGCGGCCGGTCATTCGTCCTCGATCCTGTGGCGGTCGAGCATCTTCCGGGCCTGTTCGGTCGTGGCGGCCTCGAGCAGGCGCTCGGCCTTGGTCCGGCCGTGCTTGACCGCGTTTTCGTCGGCGCGGGCCTTGGCCTCGGCGCGCGCCTTCGCCTTGCGGACGCGGTTGAGGTTGACGGGGGTGGTCATGGGGTGGTGCTGCCTTCCTGCGTCGCGATCTGGGGACGTGCGAGAGTGCCCCCCTCCCGGCCTCCCCCCGCAGGCGGAGGGAGGAGGCGCCCCGTCCCATCCGCGTGCCCGGCGGGGCGGGGGCGCCTCCCTCCCCCGTGAAGCGGGGGAGGGATGGGGAGGGGGCCGGATCAGTCCGAGGGCCCGATCATGTCCTCGGGCCGCACGATGCGGTCGAAGGTCTCGCCATCGACGAAGCCGAGCGCGATGGCCTCCTCCCTCAGCGTCGTTCCGTTCCGGTGCGCGGTCTTCGCCACCTTCGTCGCGTTGTCGTAGCCGATGGTGGGCGCGAGCGCGGTCACCAGCATCAGGCTTTCCGTCATCAGCTTTTCGATCCGCGCGGTGTTGGCTTTCGTCCCCACGACCATGTTGTCGGTGAAGCTCGAGGCCGCATCGCCCAGAAGCTGCATGGATTGCAGGACGTTGTAGCTCATCATCGGGTTGTAGACGTTCAGTTCGAAATGGCCCTGGGAGCCTGCGAAGCCCACCGCCGCGTCGTTGCCCATGACATGGGCGCAGACCATCGTCAGCGCCTCGGCCTGCGTCGGATTCACCTTGCCCGGCATGATCGACGATCCGGGCTCGTTCTCGGGCAGGATCAGCTCGCCGAGGCCCGACCGGGGCCCCGAGCCCAGAAGCCGCATGTCGTTGGCGATCTTGAAGAGGCTGGCGGCCACTGTCTTCAGCGCGCCCGAGAACATGACCATCGCGTCATGCGCCGCCAGCGCCTCGAACTTGTTGGGCGCCGTGACGAAGGGCAGGCCGGTGACTTGCGCGATCTCGGCCGCCACCCGCTCCGCGAAGCCCTTGCGCGTGTTGAGCCCGGTGCCCACCGCCGTGCCGCCCTGCGCCAACTCGTAGATTGCAGGCAGGCACATCTCGACCCGGCCGATCCCCATGGCGACCTGATGGGCATAGCCGCCGAATTCCTGGCCGAGCGTCAGGGGCGTGGCGTCCTGCGTATGGGTGCGGCCGATCTTGATGATGCCCGCGAACTCCTCGGACTTCGCCGCCAGCGCCGCGTGAAGTTTCCGCAGACCCGGCAGCAGCGTGTCGCGCGCCATCATGCCGATGGCCACATGCATCGCCGTGGGGAAGGTGTCGTTCGAGGACTGGCCCATGTTGACGTGGTCGTTGGGGTGGACGGGTGTCTTCGAGCCCATCGTGCCGCCCAGCATCTCGATCGCGCGGTTCGAGATCACCTCGTTGGCGTTCATGTTCGACTGGGTGCCCGACCCCGTCTGCCAGACCACAAGCGGGAAGTTGTCGTCGAGCCTGCCGTCGATCACCTCCTGCGCTGCCGCCACGACGGCATGGCCGAGACCTGCGTCCAGATCGCCCTGCGCCATGTTCACCGTGGCGCAGGCGCGCTTGATGACGCCGAGCGCGCGGACGATGGCCACGGGCTGCCTTTCCCAACCGATGGGGAAGTTGATGATCGAGCGCTGCGTCTGCGCGCCCCAGTACTTGTCGGCGGGAACCTCGAGCGGGCCGAAGCTGTCGGTCTCTGTGCGGGTGGCGGTCATGACGTGTCCCCTAGGCGGATTCCGGCGGAGGTATACTGGCGCATACCGACCGGGACAATCGTTGCCGGGCGCGACAGATGGCTACTTGCGGAACTTGTCGAGCAGGACGACCTCGGCCTCGCGCGTCGGTTCGGGGTCGGGTTCGTCATCCTCGTCCTCCGCCTCCTGCGTCTCGAACCTGAGCCCGAACTCGACCGAGGGATCGACGAAGGTCTTGATCGCATCATAGGGGATGTAGAGCGGCTCGGGCTGGTCGCCGAAGTTGAGCGTGACCGAAAAGCCCTCGTCCGTGACCTCGAGATTGTCGAACCAGTGCTGCATCACCACCGTCATCTCGTTGGGGTAGCGGTCCGACAGCCAGTCCGCGATTTCGACATCGGGATGCATCGTGTCGAAGGTGATGAAGAAATGGTGGTTGCCGGGCAGCCCGTGGTCGGCAACGTCGGTCAGCACCTGCTGGATCAGGCCGCGCATCGCGCGATGCATCAGGTTCCCGTAGTCGATCGTGCGCCGCATGCGGGTCCTCGGAGCCAATACATGCACCATAAGAGATTCGATGCGGAAGGAAAGGGGCGCGCATACCCTTCACGAAATCGCGGGATGCCGGGAGACGCGGCTCAGAACAGGGCCGCGCTGATTTCGCGCCGGATCTTCTGGCGGAGCGTCGCGGCATAGCTGGAATGGCCGCGCGCGGTCATCACGAAGCCGTCGCGGGTGATGACGCGCGCGCGGTAGAAGTTGGTGATCGCGACGCCGATCCCTTCGATGGCGAGCGCGTTGATCTGCACGCCCGCGCGTTCCGCCGCGCGGCGGGAGGCGGTCGGATCGGTTCCGGCATTGTCGGGGCCGTCGCCCGAGATGTCGATCACGCGGCGCCTGCAGTCGGCGACGGGGCCGAATTGCCGGAGCGCGAAGTCGATGAAGGAGCCCACCGCCGTGTCCGACATGACGAAGGCGCGGGGCAGGGCGCGCGCCTCGCGTGAGAAGGCGGTCACGTCGGATTGCGTCGCCATGCGCCGCCACGGGATCGAGACCGCCTGCTGTCCCATGCCCGACCACTGGATGACGCTGAGCGCGACCTCCCCGCGCAGGAGCTCCTCGACGATACCCGCATCCTCGAGCGCATCGGCAAGTCCGTGCGTCTGGATCAGGTACTCTCCCTGGTCGATCGAGTTCGACACGTCCATCGCGAGGATCAAGGCGGTCGCGCAGGCCGAGGCGGAAGGCGCAAGGAGAAGCGCGGCAGCGAGCGTCGCGGCAGGCAGGCGAGGAAAGGTCATCGCCCGAGTGTGGGCGGCGCGCATGGGCCTGGCAAGGGGGGAGGAAGTGCAGGCTTCTGTTGCCAGGTGCCTGCGAACCCCGCCTTACGTTGCTACACGCAAGGACTTAAGTCTTGGTTTTGCTAGCAGCTTACGCTGCGAGCGCCACCGGAGCACGGTTGTCATTGGCAACTATCATGCTTGGACCGATAACGGTGGTACCTCACCGGGCGAAAGCATAACCCCTTTAGACGTCCGTCGATCCTGTTTCGGCCCCATGTCCCCGCCAATGTGGGGTGTCTGGTGGAGCCGCCGGGTACCGCCCCCGGGTCCGAGCCGCTTATTACGGGCGCGTTTATCGCCATAGTCCGGTTGCCCGGACACCCGACATTTAGTCGCAACCCGCCGGGATTTCAAGGTTGCCAATTCGTCCAGGCTGCGCGCGGCACGGGTCGAAGAGCAGCCCCGAACCGCCTGCGGGGGCGTCGTTTTCGGCAAAACGCGGCGTATGGAAAGCGTATGGCTCGCGTATGGTTTTCGTATGGACGCGGCGCCGGACGGTGAAGCGGCGCCTCGGGGCCACGTAAGCCGCCCCGAGGGCGAGATTGTCCACTGGGGAGACACGGTTCGCGCCCCGCGCTTGGCGCCGGCCACCGCGGGAGGCTACGACGGTCCGATGCGGTGCAGGGGGGGCGTGCGCTGCGGGACGAGTGCGGAAGGGGAGTGTGTGCCATGCGCCAAGCGCAGGTCGGAGAGAGTGTCGGCGCGGCCGGGATGGCAGCCGGGGTGGCGGCCTGCGCGACGGCCGGGGCGATGGGGGCGGGACGATGACCGGCGCAGTCCGCAGCCGCGGCGACGCCTTCCGCATCCTGGGCCTCGCGCCGCAGGCGAGCCTCGAGGACGTGCGCCTGGCCTTCCGCCGCCTCGCCTTCGTGACGCATCCCGACCAGTCGGGCCGCAACGACGAGTTCTCGCGGATCCGCGAGGCCTACGAGTTGCTGCGTGACGGCGGTGGCGATGCCGGGCCGGCGGCGCCGGCCCGGCCGACGCTCGAGATGCGGGTCTCGGTCGTTTCCGACGCGATGCGGGCCGCTTGCCGGGCGCTGCTCGCCGAACAGAACCGGGCGCTGCCGGGTCCGGAAGATGCGGCCTGCGGGACCGAGCGGGACCACGTCCCGACAGCGGTGCGCCGCAAGGGACGGCAGGTG
>DAINOF010000011.1:0-21871 GCA_036735505.1 Paracoccaceae bacterium | reverse complement strand
CGCACGGTCGCCGGCGTGGCCGGCGGCGCCGCCGCGGGCCTCATTGCGGCCGAGGTGCTCGAGGCCGACGACAACTGGCGCCTGATCGCCGCGCTCGGCGGGGCGGCTGCCGGCACGCTCGTCGCGCAGAACACCCAGACCCGGCAATGCGCCTATGCGCGCGGGGACGGCACCTACTACACCGCCGCCTGCCCCTGAGGCCGGGCGCCCCGCCGGTGGCCGGCGGGGCCGCCTGTCAGCGCAGGATCGACCGCCCGGCGTAGACCGCCGTCTCGCCCAGCATCTCGTCGATCCGGATCAGCTGGTTGTACTTCGCCAGCCGGTCCGACCGGGCGAGCGAGCCGGTCTTGATCTGCCCGCAGTTCGTGGCGACCGCGAGATCGGCGATGGTGGCGTCCTCGGTCTCGCCCGAACGGTGCGACATCACGCAGGTCATCCGCGCCCGATGCGCCATGTCCACGGCGCGCAGGGTCTCGGACAGCGTGCCGATCTGGTTGACCTTCACCAGCAGCGAATTGGCGGCCTTCTCGGCGATCCCGCGCGCCAGCCGCTCGGGGTTGGTGACGAAAAGATCGTCTCCCACGAGTTGCAGCTTGTGCCCGAGCGCCTCGGTCAGCGCCACCCAGCCCGCCCAGTCGTCCTCGGCGCAGCCGTCCTCGATCGAGATGATCGGGTAGTCGGCGGCAAGCGCGCCCAGATAGGCCACGTTCTCCTCCGGCGTCAGGGTTTTCCCTTCGCCTTCCATGACGTAGGCGCCGTTCTTGAAGTATTCGGTCGCGGCGCAGTCGAGCGCGAGGAAGATGTCCTCGCCGGGCGTGTAGCCCGCCTTCTCGATGGCGCGCAGGATGAAGTCGAGCGCCTCGCGGGTCGAACCGAGCTCGGGCGCGAAGCCGCCCTCGTCGCCGAGCCCGGTGGAAAGCCCCTTGGCCGACAGCTCCTTCTTCAGCGTGTGGAACACCTCCGACCCCATCCGCACCGCCTCGCGGATGTTCGCGGCCGCGACCGGCATGATCATGAATTCCTGGATGTCGATCGGGTTGTCGGCGTGCTGGCCGCCGTTGATGATGTTCATCATCGGCACCGGCAGCACGCGCGCCGCAGTCCCGCCCACGTAGCGGTAGAGCGGCTGCGAGGTGAAGTCGGCCGCGGCCTTGGCGACAGCCAGCGACACGCCGAGGATCGCGTTGGCGCCGAGGCGGGACTTGTTCGGCGTCCCGTCGAGCTCGATCATCGCCGCGTCGATCTCTTCCTGCTCGGTGGCATCCGCGCCGACCAGCGCCTCGGCGATCTCGCCGTTCACGGCCGCCACGGCCTGCAGGACGCCCTTGCCCATGTAGCGCGACTTGTCGCCGTCGCGTTTCTCGACCGCCTCGTGGGCGCCGGTGGAGGCGCCAGAGGGCACGGCGGCGCGGCCCATCGTGCCGTCCTCGAGGATCACGTCGACCTCGACGGTGGGATTGCCGCGGCTGTCGAGGATCTCGCGCGCGGTGATGTCGATGATGGTGCTCATGTGGTCGGTTCCCGTGCAGGAGGTTGGCTCGCGCCTTCCTTAGCGGCCGGGGACGTCCGGCGAAAGGGTTCTCGAGGCCCGGGCAAGCCGCGCCTCGCGCAGGATCGTGTAGAGCCCCGAGCCGATGATCAGCGCGGCGCCGAGCCAGGTGAGCGCGTCGGGGCGTTCGCCGAAGACCGCCATGCCGATGGCGGCCGCGAACAGAAGGCGCGAATAGCGGAACGGCGTGATGACCGCGATGTCGCCCATGCGCAGCGCGGCGATGATGGCGTAGTAGGCGAAGACACCGATCGTCAGCGCGCCCGCGATGAAGAGCATCGCGTTCGGTTCGGGCACCAGCGCGCCGCCCGAGACGGCGAGAAGGATGAGGCCCGCGGGAATGACCGAGGCGAAGCCGTAGGTCGCGAGCACGGTCGAGGAGACATGCGCCGGCACCGCCCGCGTGGCGAGATCTCGCGCGGCGAGCAGGAAGACGCCGGCCACCGCGAGAAGCGATCCGAGATCCACCCCCGCCGCGCCCGGCCGAACGATGAACAGGACCCCCGCGAACCCCACGAGGATCGCCGTCCACCGGCGCCAGCCGACCTCGGCGCCCAGAAACAGCGCCGCCCCCAGCGTGACGGCAAGCGGCGTGGCCTGCAGGATCGCCGAGACGACCGACAAGGGCGAGATCGCGATGGCCGAGACGAAGCACATCGTGCCGAGCATCTCGGACGCGTTCCGCAGCAGGACCGGGCGCAACAGGAAGACGGGCGAGACAAGCCGCGCGCCCTGCACCCGCGCCAGCATGCCGAAGACCAGCGTGCCCCCGACCCCGATGAGGAGCAGGATCTGCCCCACGGGCACTGTCGCCGAGGCCGCCTTGATGAAGGCGTCCTCCACCGAGAAGCCCGCCATCGCGGCGACCATCAGCAGGATGCCGCGCAGGTTGTTCATCGCGCGGCCCGCGCCGAGCGCAGGATCGTGTAGAGCCCCGAGGCCACGATGATCGCGCCGCCGAGAAGCGTCGCCGCATCGGGGCGTTCGCCGAAGATCGCGAGGCCGAGGATCAGCGCGAACAGAAGCCGCGTGTAGCGGAACGGCGTGACCACCGCGACATCGCCAAGGCGCATGGCCGAGGTGATCGAATAGTAGCCCGCGATCCCGCAGACGATGGCGGCCGCCATGAAGCCCGCGCCGCGCGCATCGGGCAGCCCGCCCGCCCCGGTCCAGAGGCTCATGACGAGCCCGGTGGGGATCAGCACGGCGAAGCCGTAGACAGCGAGCTGCAGGTTCGACAGGCTCCGCGGCGCCGCCCGCGTTCCGAGGTCCCGCGCCGCGAAGCCGAGCGTGCCGACGAGCGTGAAGAGCGAGGCCGGCGTGAAGCCCTCGAGCCCGGGCCGGACCACGATCAGCACGCCGAGGAACCCCGCGAGGATCGCCGCCCAGCGCCGCCAGCCCACGCGCTCGCCGAAGACCAGCGCCGCGCCCAGGGTGACGAACAGCGGCGAGGCCTGCAGGATGGCCGAGGCGTTCGACAGGGGCGTGAGCGTGATCCCGAGGAAATAGCCCGTCCGGCCGATCACCTCGAAGACGGCGCGGGCGAGGACGGGCCGCGAGAAGGTGTCGGGCGTGATCAGCCTCTGCCCGCGCGCGAGAGTGAGCGCGGTGAAGAACAGGAATCCGCCCAGCCCGAAGACGGCCACGACGGGGCCGAGCGCCAGCGCCCCGGCCGCGAGCTTGATGAAGGCATCCTCGAGCGCGAAGCCCGCCATGGCGGCCACCATCCAGAGGATGCCGCGGAGGTTGTCCATGCCTGTCCTGCTCCTGCCGCCCCTCCGCGGCGCGGGCGACAGTATCACCCGGCGCGGCGGTGCCAAGGCCCGGCGTCGCGCCACATCCGGGGCAGGGTTCAGCGCCTCTTGCCCACCGGCACGCCGTAAAGCTCGAGCCGGTGGCCCTTGAGCCGGTAGCCCAACCGCGCCGCGATCTTCTCCTGCAGCACCTCGATCTCAGGGTCGAAGAACTCGATCACCTCGCCCGTCGTGATGTCGATGAGATGGTCGTGATGGTCGCGCTCGGCATCCTCGTAGCGCGCGCGCCCGTCGCCGAACTCGAGCTTCTCGAGGATCCCCGCCTCCTCGAAAAGCTTCACCGTCCGATAGACCGTGGCGAGCGAGATCTTCGGGTCCACGGCAGAGGCGCGCAGGTAGAGCTCTTCCACATGCGGATGGTCGTCGGCCGCCTCGAGCACGCTCGCGATCGTCCGGCGCTGGCCGGTCATGCGGAGGCCCTTGGCCTCGCAGCGCGCGATGATGGTGTCGCTCATGGGCGCCTCCGCAGGTTCGGTGACCTGATCTAGACGATGGCGGGCGTTCGTTGAAGCCCGAACGCTTCAGACGACAAGCCGGCCCTCCATCACCCGGCAGGCGGCGCCAGAGATGGCCACGCCCCAGGACCCGGCCTCGACGCCGATCCGGCTCGGCCGCCCCATCTCGACGCCCTGCGCGACATCGAGCGTCAGCGCGGTGCCGCCCCCGAGATCGCGCAGAAGCGCGCCGAGCGCCGCGGCGGCGCTGCCCGTCGCCGGATCCTCGGGAATGTCGTCGAGCGGCGCGAACATCCGCATCCGCACGGCGCTGCCCGCGCGCACATAGGCCGCGACCGCGAAGTCGAAGGGCCCCGGGTAGCGCGCCTCGGCGCGGCGGAAGGCGGCCGTATCGGGCAGGCAGCGGGCCAGCGCGTCCGGATCGGCCAGCTCGGCGAAGACGAAGGGCAGGCCGAGCGAGGCCATGACCGGCCCGTGCCGGTCCGTCCGGATGTCGCCCGCGCCGAGGCCCAGGCAGTCCGCCACCGTCCGCGGGTCGGGCGCATGCAGGCGCTCGAGCGGGCGCGTCGTGACGAACCGCGCGCTCTGCCCGGTCACGCTGCAGGCGATCGGCCCGACGCCCAGTTCGAGCACCATATCGGCCGGACCGCCCTGCGCATGAAGCGCCACCGCCGTCCCGATGGTCGGGTGGCCCGCGAAGGGCACCTCCTGCGTCGGCGTGAAGATGCGCACCCGCGCGGTGTGCGCGGGATCGTCGGGCGGGTAGACGAAGGTCGTCTCCGAGAAGTTGAACTCGCGCGCGATGCGCGGCAGCAGCGTCTCGTCAAGCGCCGCCGCGTCCGGGATCACGGCGAGCGGGTTGCCGCCGAAGGGCATCTCGGTGAAGACATCATAGACGAGATAGCCGGTCACGGGCGCCTCCCTCATGGGACCTGCGGCGGGTGTAGCAGGGCGACGCGCCCGAGGCCACGGGTTGACTTTCCGCCCCGCTGCGCCTTCCGTCCCGCACAGGAGGACCCACGTGCCGCGCAAGGACCAGATCGACGCCTTCGGCGCGACCTCGCTCGTGGTGTTCTCGGCGCTCTTCGGCTTCAACCAGGTGGTCATCAAGACCATGAACGAAGGGCTCCAGCCGGTCTTCGCGGCGGGGCTCAGGTCGCTCTGCGCCATCCCGCTGATCCTCATCTGGGCCCATTTGCGCGGGCGGAGCCTGCGCATCCTGCCGGGAACGGCCGCCGCCGGCCTTCTCCTCGGCGCCTGCTTCACGGTCGAGTTCCTGCTCCTCTTCATCGCGCTCGACCTCACCACCGTCTCGCGGGTGAGCGTGATCTTCTATTCCATGCCGATCTGGCTCTCGCTCGGCGCGCATGTCCTCATCCCCGCAGAGCGCATGTCGCGCCGCAAGGCCACGGGCCTCGCGCTGGCCTTCGGCGGCGTCGCCTGGGCGCTCGTCGACCGCCCGGCGGGCGCCGGACAGGCCTCGCTCGCGGGCGACCTCTGCGCGCTCGGCGCAGCCCTCGGCTGGGCCGGCATCGGCCTCACGCTGCGCGCGACCGCCATGCGCGAGGCCAATCCCGAGGTCCAGCTCCTCTGGCAGCTCGGCCTTTCGGCGCTGGTGCTGATCGCGGTGGCGCCGTTCTTCGGCCCCCTCCTGCGGGACCTCGCGCCCCTCCACTTCTGGGGCCTTGCCTTCCAGGTCGTCGTCATCGCCTTCGCCGCCTTCATCTTCTGGCTCTGGCTCATGTCGATCTACCCCGCCTCCTCGGTCGCGGCCTTCAGCTTCCTCGGCCCCGTGTTCGGCGTCTTCTTCGGCTGGCTGCTCCTCGGCGAGACGATCGGCCCCGGGGTCCTCGGCGCCCTCGCGCTCGTGGCGGCGGGGCTCTGGCTCATCAACCGCCCGGGGCCCTCCCGGCGTCCCGCGACAGCCGTTCCGCGCTGAGGTTCCCTCATTCCATCTGTCCGGAAATACCCCGGGGAGCGCGAGGGGCAGCGCCCCTCGCCCGGCCGCGTCACGTCCCGCAGAATGTCTGGCCCACGACCTCGTCGGCGGCCGGCGGGCGGCGAAGGTCTTCGGGCGCGTCGCCGTAAGGTGCGGCCAGCACGGCGACGAGCCGCTCGAACGGCGCGAGGTCGCCCGCCACCCCGGCAGCGATCGCCTGCTCGATCCGGTGCGTGCGCGGGATGACCGAAGGGTTCACGCTCCGCAGTGCCTCAAGCCGATCCTCCGGGACGGCGCCCTCGCGCCCGAGCCGGGTGCGCCAGTCCGCCTCCCAGGCGTCGTAGCCCGCGGGTTCGAGGAACGCGTCGCGGGCTTCGGGCGTCCCGAGCGCCCGAAAGGTGTTGGTGAAGTCCGCCCGCAGGGTCTCCATGCGCGTGAGCAGCGTCTGGATCAGCTCCGCATCCCCATCCTCCGCGGTGCGAAGCCCGATCTTCGCGCGGAAGACCGACAGCCAGGCCGCCTGGAACTGCCCGGGAAAGCGGTGCACCGCGTCCGTCGCGGCCGCGATGGCGGCCTCGCGGTCCGCGCCCATCAGCGGCAAAAGCGCGGTGGCGAACTGCGCGAGGTTCCAGACCAGCACGTCGGGCTGCCGGTTGTAGGCGTAGCGCCCGTAGTGATCGATCGAGGAAAAGACCTGCCCCGAGCGGTAGGTGTCCATGAAGGCGCAGGGCCCGTAGTCGATGGTCTCGCCCGCGACCGAGGTGTTGTCGGTGTTCATCACCCCGTGGATGAAGCCCACGCCCATCCACTGCGCGACAAGCCGCGCCTGGGCGTCGATGACCGCGTCGAGAAGCCCCAGCGGTCCCTCGGCCTCGGGGTAGTGCCGCGCGATCACGTGGTCGGTCAGCGCCCTCAGCGCCTCGACATCCCGCCGTGCGGCGAAGTACTGGAAGGTGCCCACGCGGATGTGGCTCGCGGCCACCCGCGTCAGGACGGCGCCGGGCAAAGGCGTCTCGCGCAGGATGGTCTCGCCGGTCGTGACGGCGGCGAGGGCGCGGGTCGTCGGGATGCCGAGGGCGTGCATCGCCTCCGAGACGATGTACTCGCGCAGGACGGGACCCAGCCAGGCGCGCCCGTCGCCCATCCGGCTATAGGGCGTGGGACCCGATCCCTTCAGTTGAATGTCGCGCCGCATCCCTTTGGCGTCGATGACTTCGCCCAGGAGGATCGCCCGCCCGTCGCCAAGCTGCGGCGCCCATCCGCCGAACTGGTGCCCGGCATAGACCTGCGCCAGCGGCTCGGCCCCGTCGGGCACGCGGTTGCCGGCGAGCATCGCCACACCCGCCTCCGACGCGAGCGCCTCCGCGTCGAGCCCGAGCGCGTGCGCGAGGGCCGTGTTGACCTTGACAAGGCCAGGCCGCGCCACGGGCGTCGGCGCGAGCCGGGTGTAGAAGTGGCCCGGAAGCCGGGCATAGCTGTTGTCGAAGGGAATGTGGATGCTCATCGCGGTCTCCTCGAGGGGTCACATAGGACCGCCACCCGCCCCTGTCACCGGCTCAGAGCCGCGCGATCCGCTCGGTCAGGAGCGCGAAGAAGCCCTCGGCATCGACATCGCCCATGAACATCGCGTTCCGCGGCCGATCGGTGACGCCCCACCAGTCGGCCACCGTCATGCCGGTGGTATGGCGGCCTTCGGTCTCGATCTCGACGTTGATGAACCGGCCCGAGAACAGCTCCGGCCGCAGCAGGAAGGCGATCACGCAGGGGTCGTGCAGCGGCGCCCCGGGCGCGGCGTACTTCTCCTTGTCGAAGCGCTCGAAGAAGTCGGTCCAGGCGGCCACCGCGTCGCCGATCGGCGTTCCCATGTTCCGGAAGCCCGCGATATGCGGCGCCGTGGTCAGCGCCTTGTGCGTGACGTCGAGCGGCATGACGGTCAGCGGAACGCCGGATCGGAACACGATCTCAGCCGCTTCCGGGTCGACATAGATGTTGAACTCCGCCGCCGGGGTGCGGTTGCCCACCTCGAAATAGGCCCCGCCCATCAGCACGATCTCCTGCACGCGCGCCACCACGTCGGGCGCACGCCGGAAGGCGGTGGCGATGTTCGTGAGCGGCCCGAGCGGGCAGAGCGTCACGGTGCCCGGGGGCTCGGCGCGCAGCGTCTCGACGATGAAGTCGACCCCGTGGCGGTCCTGCAGCGGCATGGCGGGCGCGGGGAGGACCGGACCGTCGAGCCCGGTCTTCCCATGCACGTATTCCGCCGTCACGAGATCGCGTGCAAGCGGCCGGTCGCAGCCGGCGAAGACGGGAATGTCCGTTCGCCCGGCCAGCTCGCAGACCATCCGCGCGTTCCGGGCGGTGAGCGCAAGCGGCACGTTGCCCGCGACGGCGACGAGGCCCAGCACCTCGATCTCCGCAGGACTCGCGAGCGCGAGAAGGATCGCCACGGCGTCGTCCTGGCCGGGATCGGTGTCGATGATGATCTTGCGCGGTGCCATGCGTCAGCTCCTTCGGGGCGGAAGACTGGCCGCGCCCCCCGGCGAAGTAAAGGGCGGGCAGGACGCCCGGCGCGCTCGCGCCCCCGGGCCGGCCGGCACGGCCCGCCCGCTCCTCCCTTGCCCCGCCCTGCCTCCATCTGTCCTCAAGTACCCTCGGGGGGCGCGGGGGGCAGACAGCCCCCCGCTTCCGCCTTCTCCGCCACCTTGGCGGCATCCCAGAGCGCGTCCATCTCCGCCAGGTCGGACTCCTCGGGCCGCCGCCCCTGTGCGGCCAGCGCCGCCTCGATCGCCCCGAACCGCCGCACGAACTTGGCGTTCGCCGCGCGAAGCGCCGCCTCGGGATCGATGCCCAGATGCCGCGCGAGGTTGGCCATGACGAAGAGAAGATCCCCCATCTCCTCGAACTGCCGCGCGGGGTCGCTTTCGGCGCGCAACTCCGCCGCCTCCTCGACGACCTTGTCGATCACCTCGTCCGTCGAGGGCCAGTCGAAGCCCACCCGCGCCGCCCGCTTCTGGAGCTTGACCGCGCGCAGAAGCGCAGGCAGCCCGAGCGCCACGCCGTCCAGCACGCCCGCCGCTCCGCGTTCCTTCGCCTTCTGCGCCTCCCAGTCGCGGGTCTGCTGTTCCGCCGTCTTCTCCCGGCTCTCGGCCCGGAAGACATGCGGGTGCCGTGCCACCATCTTGTCGGCGATCGCCCGCACCACATCGTCGAAGCCGAAGTGCCCGGCTTCCGAGGCCATCTGCGCGTGATAGACCGCCTGCAGCAGCAGGTCGCCAAGCTCGCCGCGAAGCTCCCCCCAGGCCTGCCGCTCGATCGCGTCGGCGACCTCGTAGGCTTCCTCGATCGTGTAGGGGGCGATCGAGGCGAAGTCCTGTTCGATGTCCCAGGGGCAGCCCGTTTCGGGGTCGCGCAGGCGGCGCATGATCTCGACGAGGCGCGGCATGCCGCCCTGGGCGTCGTGGACGAGGTCGTCGGTTGCGGAAGGCATTGCGGCTCCCTGTCGCTTCTGGAACTGTGTCCGTCGTTCCACGGTGCGCGCGAGGAGTCCACCATGCCCGTCATCAACCGCATCGCCGGCTTTGCCGAGGAGATGGCAGGCTGGCGGCGCTGGATGCACCGCAACCCCGAGCTGTCCTTCGACTGCCACCGCACCGCGGCCTTCGTGGCCGACCGCCTGCGCGAGATCGGCGTGGACGAGATCCACGAGGGGATCGCCACGACGGGGATCGTGGCCATCGTGAACGGGCAGGGGCCGGGGCCCACGGTGGGGCTTCGGGCCGACATGGACGCGCTCCCCATCGTCGAGATGAGCAGCGCCTCATATGCGTCTGAAAACCATGGACAAATGCACGCCTGCGGCCACGACGGCCATACCGCGATGCTGCTCGGCGCCGCGAAATACCTTGCCGAGACACGCGCCTTCCGCGGCCGCGTCGCGCTGATCTTCCAGCCGGCCGAGGAGGATGGCGGCGGCGGCGCGGTCATGGTGCGGGACGGCGTCATGGACCGCTTCGACATCGCCGAAGTCTACGCGCTCCACAACGCGCCCAACTTCGCCGAGGGCCAGTTCTACACGGCACCGGGGCCGATCATGGCGGCGGTCGACGAATTCGACGTCACTGTCGAGGGCCGGGGCGGGCATGCCGCCATGCCGCAGGACACCGCCGACCCGCTGGTCGCGGCCGTGGCGATGGTGCAGGCGTTCCAGACCATCGTCAGCCGCAACCACCGCCCCACCGACGACCTCGTCGTCTCGGTCACGCAGTTCCATGCCGGAACCGCCAATAACGTCATCGCAGGCGAGGCGGTTTTCTCCGGCACGGTCAGGACGTTCGCGACCGATGTTCAGGCGATGGTCATCCGCCGCATGGAGGAGATCGTGGCCGGCCTCGCCGCGGGCCACGGGGTCGCGGCGCGGCTCGACTACCGCAAGCTCTACCCCGCCACCATCAACGACCCGCACCGCGCCGCCTTCGCGGCCGGGGTCGCGGCCGAAATCGTGGGCGTGGACGGGGTCGATCCCGCCGCCACGCGCGAGATGGGCGCCGAGGATTTTTCGTACATGCTTCAGGCCCGGCCGGGGGCCTATCTGTTCCTGGGGCAGGGGCCGGGGCCGGTCTGCCACCACCCGGCGTACGACTTCAACGACCGCATCGCGCCGATCGGCGCTTCCTTCTTCGCGCGGCTTGTCGAGCGAGCGCTTCCGATCGAGTGAATATCGCCCTCCAACCTACGGAAATCTCATGTCTCTGGAAGATGCAAGGGCGCAGGTCGACGTCGCCTTCACGCGGGCGGAGCTGCGCGGCGCGGCGTTCGAGAACGCCTTCGGCGGTGCCGTCTCGTTCCTGCGCCGCCGCTACACCAAGGACCTCGCGGGCGTCGACCTGGCGGTCACCGGCGTCCCCTTCGACCAGGCGGTGACGCACCGCCCCGGCACCCGCTTCGGGCCGCGGGCGATCCGCGAGGCCTCCTGCCTCCAGCCCTACGACCCGCCCTATGGCTGGGGCTTCGACCCGCTCGAGGAATTCGCCATCGCCGACTGCGGCGACCTCGCCTTCGACTACGCGCGGGTGGCCGACTTCCCCGACCGGCTCACCGACCACATCCGCGGGATCCTCGGCGCCGGCGCAGGGTCGCTCGCCCTGGGGGGGGATCATTCTATTTCACTCCCGATCCTATGGGCTTACGCCGAGAAGTTCGGGAAGATCTCGCTGCTGCACTTCGATGCCCACGGGGATACCTGGGCCGATGACGACATGACCCGGATCGACCACGGCACGATGTTCTACAAGGCGGTGAAGCTCGGCCTCGTGGACCCGGCGACTTCGGTGCAGGTGGGCATCCGGACCGACAACCCCGAGCCCTTGGGCTTCCACATCATCGACGCGCCCGAGGTGCACGAGACCGGGCCGCGGGCCGTCGTCGAGAAGATCACGCGAACTCTGGGCCCCAACGTCTACCTTTCATTCGATATCGACGTGCTGGACCCGGCCTTCGCGCCCGGCACGGGAACGCCGGTCTGGGGCGGGCTCGCCTCGTGGCAGGCGGCGGCGATCCTGAGGGGGCTCAAGGGTCTGCCGATCCTCGGCGGCGACGTGGTCGAGGTCTCGCCGCCCTACGACACGACCGGCGCCACCGCCATCGCAGGCGCCCATGCGGCGATGGAGATCCTTGCGCTCTGGTGCTCGTCGCGCCGGAAATGACCGATCCGGGAGCATATGGAACGCGTATGGATACCGTATGGAAACCGTATGGCTGAGCAATGGGCGGTGACGCGATGCGATGGACGGTCCTGATCCTTGGCGTGCTCGTGCTCGGAACCCTCGGCCTCGGAGCCTGGGTGCGACTCGCCCCCTCGGACCCGGCGCTCTGGCACACCGATCCCGAAGTCGGAAGGCCGGGCGAGAATTCCCATGTCGCGAGGGCGTTCCTTCCCCTGCCGCCCGCCGAGGCGCTCGCCGCCTTCGACGCCGCAGCCATGTCCGAGCCGCGGACGGTCCGGCTTGCCGGCAGCGCGGCCGAGGGGCGGATCACCCATGTCTCGCGCTCGCGCCTCTGGGGCTTCCCCGACTACACCACCGTCGCGGCCGTGCCGGCCGAGGGCGGGGCCTGGCTCGTGATCCACGCCCGCGCGCGCTTCGGCCGGTCCGATCTCGGGGTGAACGCCGCGCGGGTGGGGCGCTGGCTCGCCGCCATCCCCGGCTACGACCCGGCGCTGCGCCCCGCATCCTGAGCCCCGCCCCCTTGACCCTGACCATGCGCCGCGCGAAGGGGACGCCATGGTGCCACTCGACAAGCTTGCGCGCATCACCGAGCGCTACGAATACCTCGAGGCGCGGCTTTCTGCCGGGCAGGGCGACCTTGCGGCGCAGGGGCGCGAATATGCCGACCTCAAGCCCGTGGTGGCCGAGATCGCCGCCTACCGCCGGATGCTCGCCGACATCGCCGAGGCAGAAGCGATGCGCGCCGACCCCGAGATGCGGGCGCTGGCCGAGGAAGAGCTGCCCGCGCTGCGCGAACGGCTTTCCGCGCTCGAGCAGACCCTGCGCGTCGCGCTTCTGCCCAAGGACGCGGCCGACGCCCGGCCCGCGATCCTCGAGATCCGCCCCGGCACGGGCGGCGAGGAGGCGGCGCTTTTCGCAGGCGACCTGTTGCGCATGTACCAGCGCTTTGCCGACGCGAAGGGCTGGCGGTTCGAGATCGTGGACCTCGCCCAATCCGAGCTTGGCGGCGTGCGGGACCTGGTCGCCCGGATCGAGGGCGCGGGCGTCTTCGCCCGGCTCAAGTACGAATCGGGCGTGCACCGCGTCCAGCGCGTCCCCGAGACCGAATCGGGCGGGCGGATCCATACCTCGGCCGCCACCGTCGCCGTCCTTCCCGAGGCCGAGGCGGTCGACATCGACATCCCGGCCTCGGACATCCGCATCGACACGATGCGGGCGAGCGGGGCAGGGGGCCAGCACGTCAACACCACCGATTCGGCGGTGCGCATCACCCATCTTCCCACCGGGATCGTCGTCACCTCGTCCGAGAAGTCCCAGCACCAGAACCGCGCCATCGCGATGCAGGTGCTGCGCGCGCGGCTCTACGACATGGAGCGGCAGCGGGCCGATGCCGAACGCGCCGCCGCCCGCAAGAGCCAGGTGGGCTCGGGCGACCGGTCCGAGCGCATCCGGACCTACAACTTCCCGCAGGGGCGGCTGACCGACCACCGGATCGGGCTCACGCTCTACCGGCTGACCGAGATCCTCGCGGGCGATCTCGACGAGGTGGTGGACGCGCTCGCGGCCGAGGACCAGGCGGCCAGGCTCGCCGAGGCGGGCGTGTGACGGGGACCGAGGCGCTGCGCGAGGCCACCCTGCGGCTTCAGGCGGCGGGGGTGGAGGGCGCGGGCCGCGACGCGCGGCGGCTTCTGGCCCATGCGCTGGGGGTGGCGCCGGATGTGCTGGCCGGGCGGCTGTCGGACCCCGTGCCCGCGGGGTTCGACGCGCTGGTGGCCCGCCGGGCCGCGCGCGAACCGGTCAGCCACATCACCGGGCGCCGCGCCTTCCATGGCCGCGACTTCCGCGTGACGCCCGAGGTGCTCGACCCGCGCCCCGAGACCGAGGCGCTCGTGGACCTCGCCCTCGCCCGGCCCTTCGCGCGGGTGCTCGACCTCGGCACCGGGTCCGGCTGCATCCTCGTCACGCTTCTGGCCGAGCGGCCGGGGGCGACCGGCGTCGGCACCGACATCTCGCCCGCGGCGCTCCTCGTCGCGGGCGCGAACGCGGCGGCGCATGGCGTGGCGGACCGGCTTGTCCTGCCCCTGTCGGACTGGTTCGCCGACATCGGCGGTCGGTTCGACCTCATCGTCTCGAACCCGCCCTACATCGCGGCGGCCGAGATGGCCGGCCTCGCCCCCGAGGTGCGCGACTTCGAACCCGCCCTCGCGCTGACCGACGGCGGCGACGGGCTGTCGGCCTATCGCGCCATCGCGGCGGGGGCGCGCGACCATCTGGTGCCCGGCGGGCGGCTTCTGGTCGAGATCGGGGCGGCGCAGGGCGCGGCGGTCGCGGCGATTTTCGAGGCCGCGGGGCTTGAACGGGTCCGCCGCCATCCCGATCTGGACGGCAGGGACAGGGTCGTGTTCGCCGAGGCACCCACGGGGTGACCGCCGCGCCACACCCGCCCGGTTCGCGCGATTTGGCGGGGATAAGTCCTGAAAAAGGGCGCAGGACCCCTTGTCACCTGCCGCCTCTCGTGCTTACAACGTGAGCGCGGGGCGGCGGGACATCCTCGGTCCCCCTCGCCAATTGCCTAAACATCGTGCCGATCCGACGCTTCCGAACGGGGGCGACTTCAGGGACAGGATCGACCCGACGCCTCAACGGCTGGATCAGAGACCATATGAGATCTTCGAAGTCACGTTCGCGGTCGAAGTCGAACCGCAACCGCACGATGGGCAACGTCGTCAACCGCGTGTTCGACAGTTCGGGACCCGAAGGCAAGGTCCGCGGGACGCCCCAGCAGATCATCGAGAAGTACAACCAGCTCGCCCGCGATGCGCAGCTCTCGAACGACCGCGTGGCGGCCGAGAACTTCCAGCAGCATGCCGAGCACTACACCCGGATGCTGGGCGAGGCGATGCGCGAGCAGGAGGCCCAGCGCGGGCCGCAGCAGCAGGGCGGGCCGCAGCAGGGTGGCCATCAGCAGGGCGGCCAGCAGCAGGGTGGGCCGCAGCAGGGTGGGCCGCAGCAGGGCAGGCCGGACAACGGCCCGCGCGAACCGCGGCGCGACGAGAGTGAGGACCGCCGCCGCTTCGACGAGCCGCGCGGCGGCCCGGATCTGTCCTACGACGTCGTCATCGACATGCCCGACGACGAGGACGGCGGCCTTGTCGAGACCCCCGAGAGCGCGCCCCAGCCCGAGCCCGAGGCCCCCGCGCCCCGGCCGCCGCGCCGCCGCCGCGCCCGCAAGGGCGGCGAGGGCTCCGGCGACGGTTCAGGGAACGGATCGGGAGGCGGGGCTGGCGACGGGACCGACGGCGGTCCGGACGTCAAGCCCGAGGCGGCGGAATAGCCGCCTCGAGCGACCGCGCCAGCGCGCAGAACCTCTCGATCGACACCGTCTCGGCCCGGTCGGTCGGCACGATCCCCGCGGCCTCGAGATGCGCCTCGATGTCGGGCGCTACCCCGCGCAGGCTGGACCGCAGCATCTTGCGGCGCTGGTTGAAGGCCGCGGCCACCACCCGCGTCAGCACCTGCGCATCGGCGGGATGGCGCGGCGCGGGCAGGGCCTTCAGGTGCACCACGGCCGAGCGCACCTTGGGCGGCGGCGTGAAGGCCTCGGGCGGCAGCTCCATCACGATCCGCGCCTCGCAGCGCCATTGGGCAAGGATGGCGAGTCGCCCGTAGGCGCCCGTGCCCGGCCGCGCCACGATCCGCTCGGCCACCTCGCGCTGGAACATCAGCGTCAGGCTCTCCCAGAACGGCGGCCAGGCGGGCGGGTCGAGCCAGCGCACCAGAAGCTCCGTGCCCACGTTGTAGGGCAGGTTCGAGACGATCTTCACCGGCGGATGCAGCTGCGCCGCCGCATCCACGTCCAGCGCGTCGCCCGCAATGACCTCGAGCCGCCCCGGACAGGCGGCCGCGATCTCGGCCAGCGCGGGCAGGCAGCGCGCGTCGCGCTCGATCGCCACCACCCGCCGCGCCCCCTCGGCCAGAAGCCCGCGCGTGAGCCCGCCGGGCCCCGGCCCCACCTCGAGCACGTCCGCGCCCGTCAGGTCCCCCGCCGCCCGTGCGATCTTCGCCGTCAGGTTCAGGTCGAGAATGAAGTTCTGCCCGAGCGCCCTGCGCGCCGACAGCCCATGCGCCGCGATCACCGCGCGCAAGGGCGGCAGGTCGTCTATCGCCGCCACGTCCCGCCTCCATCTGTCCGCAAATACCCTCGGGGGAGCGCGAGGGGGTGGAAAACCCCCTCGCTCCTCCGTTTGCCCGCCTGCGACGGGGTAGGGCAGACAGCCCCCTCGCTCTTCCGCCTGCCGGCCTCCGCCGGGGCCGCCTCACGCACCCGCCCGCCTCCGCGCCATCGCCTCCGCCAGCCGCAGCGCGGCGACCATCGAGGTCGGGTCCGCAATCCCGCGCCCGGCGATGTCGAAGGCGGTGCCGTGGTCGGGCGAGGTGCGCACGAAGGGCAGGCCGAGCGTGACGTTCACGCCGCCCGCGAAGTCGATCGTCTTGATCGGGATCAGCGCCTGGTCGTGGTACATCGCGACCGCCGCGTCATAGCCCGCCCGCGCCGCGGGGTGGAACATCGTGTCGGCCGAGAGCGGCCCGGAAAGGTCGAGGCCCTCGGCCCGGAGCGCCTCGAGAACCGGGGCGATGACCCGCGCCTCCTCCTGCCCCATGAGCCCGCCCTCGCCGGCATGGGGATTGAGCCCCGCCACCGCGATCCGGGGGCGGGCCACGCCGAAGTCGCGCCCGAGCGCGGCGTGCGTGATGCGGATCGTCTCTTCCAGAAGGCGCGCCGTCAGCGTCTCCGGCACCCGGGACAGGGGGATGTGGATCGTGGCCGGCACGACGCGCAACTCGGCGCAGGCGAGCATCATCACGACCCGTGCCACGCCCGCGCGGTGGGCGAGGTATTCGGTATGGCCGGGATGGGCGAAACCCGCGCCCTCGACCAGCACCTTCTTGGCGATGGGCGCGGTGCAGAGCGCCGCGGCCGTGCCCGCCATCACGAGCGCCAGGCCGCGGTCGAGCGCCGCGACGGTGCCGGCCGCGTTCCGCGGATCGGGCGCGCCGGGCGTCGCGGGCGCGGCGAAGGCGACGGGCAGGACCGGCAGCGCCCGCGCCGCCGCCACCGCGGCCTCGGCCAGATCGTCGATCTCGGCCACGGGCGTGCCCGGCGGCAGGTGGCGCGGGTCGCCGATCCAGACGAAGGGAAGCGCCGTCCCGAGCGCCCGCCAGGCCTTGACCGCGATCTCGGGCCCGATGCCGGCCGGGTCGCCGCAGGTCACCGCCAACGGCGCGCCGGCAGGCGCGACGGGGGGTCCGCCCGCCGCCGCGGTCATTCGAAGCGGACGATCGTGGCCCGGGCGCGGAGTTCGGCCAGAAGCCGGTTCGCCCGCGCGTTCAGCGCCTGCCCGGCGAGCTCCTCCGCCACCGCGAGGCGGTTCAGCGCGGCCTCGGTGTCGGGCTGGCGGGCGCAGAGCATCACCACCGTGGCGGTCGCGCCCGGCAGGAGCGCGGTCTCGTGCCGGTCGAGGCCGTCGAGGACCTGCCGCACCGCGGGGGCGATCCGCTCTTCCGGGACGGTTTCGCGGCGAAGCGCGTCCTCGGGCAGGGTGCGGGCGGCGGGATAGAGGTCGTCGCAGGTCTGCGCCGTCGCGGCGAGCCGGGCCGCCGCCTCGGGCGAGGGCAGCGTGAGGAGCGCGTGGTCGATGGCGATGTCGCCGGGCGGCGCCGCGCGCACCTCCTCGCGGTCGCGCATGAAGAAGACGGCGATCGAGGATCCGAGCTCGACGGGCGCGCTGGCCCGGCCGGCCGGCAGCCCGCCAAGGGTGGGTCGGACGACGTCGGGCAGAACGGCGAGCGGGCGCCAGTCAAGCGCGCCGCCCTGAATGCGCGTCGGCGCCTGCGAGTACAGCCGCGCCGCCGCGGCGAAGGCCTCGGCATCCGAGAGCCGCGCGAGGTCCGCAGCCCGGGCGCGGGAGGCCGCGGCCGTCGCCGGGTCGTCCGCCGGCAGGATGATCTCGGACAGGAGCACGCGGGTGCCGCCCTCGGCGCCGGTCTCGATCAGCCGCGCGTCGATCTCGTCGTCCTCGGGGCGGACCTCGGGGCCGAAGCGCGACCGGATCAGGTCGCGCCAGACGATGCCGGCGGTGACGAAGTCGCGGAACGCCTCGGGCGAGACGCCGCCCTGGCCGATCGCCTCTAGGAATTCCTCGAGCGGCAGCTCCACCCGGGCGGCGAATTCGGTCATGCCCGCCTCGATCGCCTCGGGCGTGGGCGCGATGCCGGCGTCGCGGCCGGCCTCGATCTGGAGCGTTTCCTCGATCAGCCGCTCGATGGCGATCGCACGGGTGTCGCCGGGCGTGCGGAAGAGGTCGAGAAAGCGGGCGCGCTGCGCCACCTGCCATTCGGTCACCACCGCGTCGTCGATCCGGACGACGGGCGCGAAGAGCGACTGTGCGGCCGCGGCCGCCGGCAGGAGCGCCAGCGCGCAGGCCAGGATCAGCGCGGGGCCGCGCCGCGTGGGGGTCCGGTTCACGGATCTTGCCTCATGCCTCGTTCGTCTCGTCTCTAGCAGCTGCGCCGGGCGGACCGGCGGTCGCCGTAGCCGCCGAACGCGACCGCGAAGGTGACGTCGGTGACAGGCGTGACGGTAGCGGAGGACGCGAAGTTCCGCGAGAGCGAAAGATCGATCCGCACGCATTCGTTCTCGTAGCGCAGGGCCGCCTCGGCGTCCACGAAGGTAGCTTCGGTGGCATTGTAGCGGGCGTCGATGGCCGAGCTCCACGTGTCGCTGATCCGGTATCCTGCGTCGAGGGTCCATTCCGAGGTCGCCTGGAACCGCCGGTCGGCGAGGTCGGGCCGGGCGTAGGTATAGGCGGCCGAGACCCCCAGGCGCCCGGTCCGCCACCCGATCCGGGTCTCGGAGCGCGAGATGTCGTCGAGCCCCGAGACGAGCGTGCGCGACGCGAGCCCGAAACCCGCGGCATGGTCGGCGCGGACGCTGAAAAGCCAGTCCGATGAGAGCCCGTCAAGCCCCGCCGAGACGGCGCCGAGGCCCGGATCCTCGGCCCAGAAGGCGCGTCCGGCCGTGGCGCCGAGCGACCAGCCGTCCGGCGCGCGCCGGGTGTAGGTCACGGCGAGGCTGCCGCGCAAACCCTCTTCGGCGCGGTCGTAACCCGGGAAGCGCGACAGGGAGAAGAGGTTGCCCTCGTCGAAGTCGATCAGGGTCGAATCCTCGTCCGGCACCGCCCCGCCCGAGGTCCGGCTCCAGGCCAGCATGAACGCGGGCTCGATCAGGTGCGACACGGCCCCCGCGCTCCGCTGGAGCGGCCAGCGCAGGTCGACCCGCGCCGAGGGCGAGGCGCGCAGCTCCGTTTCGTCGAAGGTCGAGTCGTCCTCGACGAGGTAGAGGTCGCCGCCGAGGGCGACCTCGGCCGAGGCCACGAGGCCGCCCGCGGTCACCAGATCGTCGCGCCAGCGCGCCTCGGCGCCGAGCCGGGTGACGTCGCGGCCGACGACGTCGGCGGTCGAGGGCCGCACGAGCGCGGTCGTGTCGACGCGCAGCCAGGCCGCGCCGCCGAGCGCGCCCGTGGGCAGCGCGCGCTCGTAGCGCCCCTCGAGGAGCCGCCCCGTCACCTGGTCGCTGATGGCGAGCTCGCCGCCGCGCAGGGTGCGGAAGCCGGTGAACTCGAGCAGGATGTCCTCGTCCGCGTTGGTGCGGCGCAGCGAGATGGCGCTGTCGAGCCGGTCCTTGCCCGAAAAGTCGTAGTTGCTGAGGTAGGACGGGTCCGAGACGAGCTCGAGATCGCCGGCGAGGACGAATTCGCCCGGCAGGAGGAAGCGCCAGTTCGCGAAGGCGTAGGCCCGGAGCCCGTCGGTCAGACTGTCGTCCGAGACCGCGCCGTTCACCGTGATCTGGCCGAAGCGGAGCCGCTGGCGGTAGCGGCCGACGAGCGTCGTCGTCACGTCCGAGACCCAGGGCGTGAGGAGGAGGTCGGCGTGGTCGCCGAGCGGGAAGAAGTAGGGCGTCTGAAGGCCCGAGCCGAGAAGCGAGGAGTTCACGATGCGCGGCGGCAGGAAGCCGCGCGCGCGCTCGACCGTCGGGTCGGGCATGCTGAAGCGGGGCAGGTAGGCAACCGGGACGCCCGCGAGTCGGAACTGCGCGTTCTCGAAGAAGATCCGCCCGATCTCGGTGTCGTGGATGACGCGCCTGGCGCGGATCTCCCAGATGGGCGTGGGGTTCGACGCGCAGACGCGGCAGGCGGTGGCCACCGCGCGGGACAGCTGGACATAGCGGCCGTCCACCCGGTCGATGCGTGGCGCGGCGATCTGGAGCTCCTGGTCGAGCACCATCTGCGCGCCGAGCAGGATGCCGTTCCTGAAGTCGGCGTCGAGCTCGGCCGCGTCGGCCAGGAGGCTGACGCTTTCGCCGTCGGCGAGCGTGATCGGCCCCTCGATGAACAGCCGCTCGCCCGCCCGCTCGTAGCGCAGACGCGGCGCGGTGAGGCGGAAGGCACCGTAGAACACCTCGACGTTGCCCTCGGCCGTCACCGCGCCTTCGGGATCGACCGAGACGCGGTCGGCGAGCAGCGTGGCGACGTCCTGCGCCTTGGCCGCGTCGGGGGCGAGGAGGAAGAGCAGCGGGAGAAGGAGGGCCGCGAGACGGCCGCGCGGCATCAGCCGTCCTCCAGATGGAGGATCAGCGCCACGGGCAGGAGCACCGCCGCCACGGCGGGCGCCCAGACCGCCACGAGCACGGGGATCTGGCCGTTCTGGCCGAGGATCTCGGCCAGGTCGCGCACGAAGTACAGCGCAAAGCCCGATCCGAGCGCCATGAGCACGAGCACGCCCGTGCGCCCGAGCCGCGTGTGCCGCATGGTGAAGCCTGCGCCGATCAGCATCATCGCCGTCATCATGAGCGGCAGCGACAGTTCCGCGTGGTAGAACACCCGGTGCATGCGCGCCGAGAAGCCCGCCGCCTCGAGCCGGTCGATGAAGGCCGGCAGGTCCCAGATCGGGATCGCGGCCGGGTCGCCGAAGCTGTCGAGGATCTCGTCGGCGGTGAGCGTCGAGGGCAGGGTCAGGCGCGCGTGCTGCGTCGCCGCGAGTTCGGGGTTGTCGGCGTCGAGCGCCCAGCGCTTGGCGTCCGTCACCTCCCAGGCACCGGGGACAAGCCGCGCCTCGCGCGCCTCGACGCGCACCGAGGGCCGTCCCGCCGCGTCGAAGGCGAAGAAGGTCGCGCCTTCGAGCCGTGTCCCGTCGAGCGAGGCGCGGGCGGCGCGGATCACGCTTTGCCCCTCGGCCTCGGCCTGCCGGAGCCACAGCCCCTCGCGCGTGATCGACAGGACGTTGCCTTGTCCGCGGCTGAAGTCGTCCACGATCGCCTCGTAGCGGTTCATCGTCACCGCGACGATCGGGTTGAAGAGCGCGACCGCCACCACGCCCGTGGCGAAGGCGACGAGGACGGGCCCGATCAGCGTGCCCGCGACCGACCGCCCCGCCGCGCGGGACACCACGAGTTCCGAGGACCGCGCCAGCGCGAGGAAGAGGAAGATCGAGGCGATGATCGTGACGAGCGGCAGGATGCGGTAGAGCGATTTGGGCACGTTGAGGAAGGTAAGCGCGAGCATGTTGCCAAAGCTCATCCCGCTGTCGCCGTAGCGGCGGATCTGTTCGAGGAGGTCGAAGAGCGACAGGATCAGGAGGAACGTCGCCAGCACCGCGAGGAAGCTCGTGAGGTAGCGGCGCGCGAGGTAGAGGTGGAGCCTCATGCCGGCCTCCGCCTGCGTCGCGGCCGGAAGAACCCCGGATTGGCCGACAGGTGCAGGAGCCCCGCCACCACCGCGAGCCCCGCGACCGTCGGCAGGTAGTAGAGCGGCCAGAGCGCGGGATCGGCGATGGGAAGCCGCGAGGTCGAGAGCGCGAGCGACTGGAGGAGGACGAGCAGCCCCACCGCCCCCACCACGCGGCGCCAGATGCCGAAGCGGCTGAAGCCGCCCAGAAGCAGCGCCGCCGTGCCCAGAAGCGGCGCCGTCACGGCGAGCGCCATGTGGGTGATGCGCCCGTGCGCCTCGTAAAGCGCCTCGCCCCGGCTCGCGCCCGCGGCCTCGAGGACCTCGGGGCGGGCGGCGAAGAGCTCGGGCGTCGGGATCTCGTCGATCTGGAGCCTCGAGCGCCCCGGCGCCGTGGCGATCGAGGCCATGTCGAGCGTCAGCTGGTCGTAGCGCGTGACCGACAGCCGACCCGTTGCGGGATCGAAGCTCTGCATCATGCCGTCGAGCATGATGAGCCGCGGGCCATCGTCTGTGCGGACGAGAAGGCCGCTGTCGGCGGTATAGGTCACGCGGCGCTCGGGCGTGCGGGCGTCCGACAGGAAGACGTCGTCGAGCTCGCCCTCGGGC